>JBQCEA010000001.1:0-3639 GCA_051960695.1 Mucilaginibacter sp.
TCTGAAGAGAATGCTGGAGTCGTTATAGTTGATTGAGTTAAGTGCTTGATTAGGTTGATTAAGTTTACTAACTTATTCAACTGATTTAACCTATTCAACTTAATCCAACTTATTCAACTCAATCAACCAAAAGAATGTACATCCCTTCCTTCAACAACTTTTCGAACGGACAAGAGATCATCGCTTTTATGCAGCGGTATAGCTTTGCAACTATCGTTATCACGATTGACGATAAGCCAGAGGCTACTCACCTGCCCTTCTTGGTTAAAGAAGAGAATGGAAAGGTTATACTGCAGTCACACTTTGCCAAAGCAAACCCTCAATCCAAACAACTCCTGGACAAAACCTCATTGGTAATATTTACCGAGCCACATGCATACATCTCACCATCGAACTATGAAAAGGAAACCAATGTACCCACCTGGAATTATATTGCGGTACATGCTTACGGACAGGCGAAATTATTGGAAAGTATAGAAGAAAAGACAGAACTTTTAAAACATACTATAGAAACATTTGAAGCCGGTTATTTTCAGCAATGGCAAAATTTGCCGGAGGATTATAAGTCGAAAATGATGAACGGCATTGCAGCGTTTGAGATAGAAGTGACCGATTTGCAAGCCAAAAAGAAATTAAGCCAGAACCGGACGGACAAAGAACAAGAGAACATCATCCACTCGTTCGAAAATAGCCAAGACACCAATGAGCGCGAAATAGCCAAATACATGAAGAAACTAAAGCATTAAGCAGCTAAACGCTACTTGGCAACAGGCTCTGTCATCATGGTTTTAGTATTAAAAAAGCGCACAATAAGACGGTTATCCGTATTGCGGGTAAAGTATTTGGCTGCCCAGCTTACAAATACGCTTAGCTTATTTGAAAAACCTACCAGCGACATCAGGTGAACGAACATCCACAACAGCCATGCTAAATAGCCATGAAAATGCAGCTTGCGGATATCGGCAACAGCCTTGTTCTGACCTACCGTAGCTAATGACCCTTTATCGAAATATTTGAATGGCTCTGTTGGTTCGTTATTCACCAGGTGCATAATATTTTTGGCGAGATGTTTCCCGGATTGAATAGCTGCCTGCGCCAGACCCGGTAAGCCGTGGGGCGTTTCGGGCGTTATCATAGCGGATACATCGCCTATAGCAAAAATATTTTGATAGCCTACCACCCTGTTTATCTCATCCGTTTGTATCCTTCTGCCCTTTATGATAGCCTGCTGTGGTAACCCATCTGGCACCTCACCTATTACTCCTGCCGCCCAGTATACATTACGTGTTTTGATCTCAGTGCCGTCATCTACCTTCAATTCGAGCCCATCATAACTTTGCACATGCACGCCATTGTGCATAACTACTCCCATATCAGCTAAAGCCTCTTTTGCACTTGCTGAAGCCTGGGGCGACATTGAGCCTAACACAACCGGTTTACCTTCGATCAGATAAACTTTCATATCGTCTTCACATAACTCGGGGTAGTCCTTACATAACACATGGTTTCGCATTTCTGCTAAGGCTCCCGACAGTTCTACCCCCGTAGGCCCACCGCCCACTACAACAAAGGTGAGCAATGCCTCCCGTTCAGCCGGGTCTTTTTCCACTACGGCTTTCTCTAAATTTTGAAGCATAAAGCTGCGGATATTCAATGCCTCGCTAACGTTTTTCATCGGCATAGAATAATGCTCTATCTGTTGGTTGCCGAAAAAATTGGTGTTGGCACCGGTAGCGATAACCAAATAATCATATGGAATTTCACCGATGTCAGCGGTAATAGTATTCTTTTCAGGGTTTATTTTCTGTACGTCGGCCAGGTTAAATGCGAAATTCTTTTGCCCGGTAAATATTCGCCTTAAAGGAAAAGCAATAGAATCGGCCTCAATAGCGCCCATGGCTACCTGGTAAAGCAAAGGCTGAAAAGTGTGATAGTTATGCTTATCAAGCATTAAAACTTCAACCGGCTTATTTTTGAGTTTTTTTGCCAGGTTGATACCGGAAAATCCGCCGCCTATAATAACGACCCGGGGCCTCCCCGAAGTTTTTTGGATATCCATAGATAATGTTATTCGTGCCGCAAAATAAGAGATAAAAGGTATTTAGCTATAATTTTCAACCCGATTTGTAACAACTATGTTTTCACAGATGTGATTTTTCAAAAATAAATACTGCCTAATTAGTATTTTTAGCGGCTTAAGGCCATATTCTATTCTTTCTTTAAAGAAGTGGCTCCATCTTACTATGAGTAAAAAACAACTACATATCATTAAAATTGGTGGGAATGTTATTGATAACTCGGAAAATCTCTACCATTTCCTGAAAGACTTTTTTGAATTAGAAGGCTACAAAATATTGGTACACGGCGGTGGAAAGGTAGCTACCCAATTATCAGAAACTTTGGGAATAGAGCCTAAACTGGTTGATGGTCGCAGGATAACCGATATCGAGACATTGCGCGTGGTGACTATGGTTTATGGCGGTCTGATCAATAAAAATATTGTGGCCCAACTGCAACGGTTCGGCACAAATGCTATTGGACTCACTGGTGCTGATGGTAATTTTATAAGAACAAAAAAACGCCCTGTAAAGACCATTGATTACGGTTTTGTAGGTGATATTGATGAGAAATCTATCGATCCTGATAGTGTTGGTCGCTTAATGGAAGCCGGCTTCACTCCTGTTTTCTGTGCAATAACACATGATGGTGAAGGACAACTTTTAAATACCAATGCAGATACTATTGCATCAGCTTTGGCAGTAGCGCTCGCAAATAAATATGAGACCACGCTTATCTATTGTTTTGAGAAAAAAGGCGTATTACATGATATTAACGATGAAGAATCAGTGATCAGGGAGATAGATCCTGTGCGTTATGAAGAACTAAAAAAGCAGCAAATCATTCACAGCGGTATGCTGCCTAAATTAGATAATGCCTTTACAGCGATAAATTGTGGCGTAAAAGCAGTGATAATAGGTAAGTCTGATGATCTTGGTCAATTACAACAAAAGCAACCATTTGGCACACGCCTCTCTAAAGGGGAAAGCTGAAACCAAAAGATTTAAAGCAATCAACAATTTAAATAAGAGATCATAAGATAACATTAAATCAAGCTTTAAGCTAATAAAGACATGAGCACAGTTAAAAATATAGCCATCCTGGGCAGCGGAAATATCGGTTTATCCTTAGCAAAAGGACTAGTAAAGGCAGGTATCTATCAGCCTGAACAAATTACTTTGACCCGCAGAAATATAAAGGCATTAGCCAATTTAGAAGATAACGGCTACAAGATCACTGCAGATAATTCCAAAGCGGTTAATGATGCTGATATTATAGTATTGGCGGTATTACCTCAGCAGTTAAACAAGTTGTTGCACGAAATAAAACCGGCGATTTGGGAGCAAAGGCATTTGCTTATTTCAGTAGTATCAGGTGTAAGCTGTGGTGATATTCGCCAGCAACTTGAGCTGGAAGTGCAGGTAGTACGCGCTATGCCCAATACAGCCATTGCTATCGGCCAGTCTATGACTTGTATCGCAACTGATAATGCTTCAACAGAGAATGTAAATGTAGTAAAGGCGATGTTTGATACTGTAGGTACAAGCATTCAGATCAACGAAGAACTGATGACCTCGGCTA
>JBQCEA010000002.1:0-9940 GCA_051960695.1 Mucilaginibacter sp.
CATGTATGGATTTGAATATCTTATTTCGTTCATCTTGCCATTCATTAGGAAAGGGGAATGAGTGATTGTTTGCGATCTTGATCGCCCGGTCAAAGGCCACCCAGCACATCAATCTGGAATACAGGAAGTGCTTTTTACCACCGCGTACTTCCCAAATACCGTCATCTTTCTTTTTCCAGTTGGCAGCAAGCCAATCAACCTGCGAAGAAAGATTTTGCCAAAAGTCGTAGGAGATAGGTTCACCGTGCTTATCATACAAATAAACTGCATCCAGTAGTTCACCATAAATGTCGAGTTGGATTTGTTTATAAGCAGCATTGCCAATTCTAACCGGCGCTGATTTTTTATAGCCTTCCAGGTTGGAAAGCTTTTTTTCCTTAATGTTCTTACCGCCATTAAGTTTATACATGATCTGTAAATGGGTTTGCTCCTTTACGTCAAAGCATTTGTTTTCCACCCAGTCAATAAATCTGCCCGCTTCTTTGGTATAGCCCAGGTTTAGCAGGCAATAAACCGTAAACGAGGCATCCCTGATCCATGTATAACGGTAATCCCAATTGCGTTCGCCGCCTATTTCTTCAGGCAGGGCAAAAGTGGGCGCAGCGATAAGAGAGCCGTATTTGTTTGAAGTAAGAAGCTTTAATACCAGAGCAGAACGGTTCACGATCTCCATCCATCGGCCAGTGTAAGTTGATTGTTCTGACCAGCTTTTCCAATAATTGATATTGCTTTTTAAATTGTCATCAACATATTGTTTAAGGTCCTTTTTTTCGGGCATGAACTTGCCTTCATGCAACAAAATAAAGTCTGCGCTTTCGCCCGCATTGAGTGTAAAATCAAGAATACAATCGCTGCCTTCAAAATTGAGCCTGAGGTTACTTTTCAGCCGTATCTGCAGATCAAGGTCATTGCAGCTAAAAGTAATTTCGTGTAAGCCTGTTTTTTCTGTCTGATGCGCAGATAAGCCATAATTGAAACGTGGTGAGCAGGTAAGGCGATAACGGATGCAACCCTTAACAGTAGTCACTTTCCTGATCAGTTCGTTGCCCTTATCCAACTCCTGTACCGGCATAAAATCAGTGATCTCGCCTATACCATCCTCAGATAAAAAGCGGGTTAGCAATATGTTCGTTTCAGGCAGATAAAGCTGTTTGCTGTTGAATTTGCCATGTTTCGGGGTGATGCTATAAAAACCACCCTTATCCTTATCTAATAAAGCGGCAAAAATAGTAGGAGAATCAAAGTCGGGAAAACAAAGAAAATCGATAGAGCCATTAAGGCCAATAAGCGCCGTGGTGTTCAGGTCACCGATTATGCCGTAATTCTCTATTGGCTGATAAGCTGTAAGAAAAGGTCGCAGATCTGTTTGATCCAGGTTAAGTTTTTTCATTGGTAAGAGTTACTACCGATAAAAACGGAAATAGGTTCAAATTGTTGACACTCTCACTTATAACGGAGTCTTCTTCTCAACCACATTGAGGAAAAGATCAGTTTATTACTTTTCCTCATGACTAAAAATGCTTTGCGCTTTTTTGATCGTCTTTTCCAGGTCAATGCCTTTACCCAATACTCCCTTAAACAGATCTCCGGTTTCTTTTAACCGGTCTGCCGTATTAAAAATAGTGAAATCGCGCATGGTTAGTCCCGGCTTCACTTCATCCCAATGCAAAGGCATTGATACTGTAGCGCCGGGTTTTGGCCTTAATGAATATGGGCCAGCTAATGTTGCGCCCGGGCGGTTCTGCAAAAAATCAATATACATTTTGCCCTGCCTGTTCTTGATCTGGCGTTCAACACTGGTATAATCTGGTATCTGGTCATGTACCAAATTGGCTATTATGCGGCCAAACATCTGTGACTGGTCGTAAGTATATTTTGCATTCAGCGGAATGTAAATATGCATACCTGTAGAGCCGGAGGTTTTAGGATAAGATGGCACTTCCAGGGCATCCAGTACAGATTTTACTTCGAGCGCGGCGGATATGACCTGGTCGAAATGGTGTTTGTCTGGGTCAAGATCAATAACGCAGTAATCCGGGTTATCCGGAGATTGTATCCGGCTAAACCAGGGGTTAATTTCAATGCAGCCAAGCGAGGCCATCCATAAAAGACTATCTTCATGGCAGGCTACAGCAAATTCCTTATGTTCGCCATCACTGGTTACATAAGGGAAGCTATCCATCCACTCAGGTGATTTATCCTTTATATCCTTCTGGTAAAAGCTCATGCCCTTGATACCGTTCGGAAAGCGGTTCAAGGTTTGCGGGCGGTCTTTGAGATAAGGCAGGATATATTCAGCAACCTGGTAATAGTAATTGAGCATGTCGCGCTTGGTTACATTATCATCAGGCCAGTATATTTTGCTCAGGTGGGTGAATTTTAATTCGTGTCCGTGAACCTTACGTACCTGCGTTTCTTCATTTGGATTTAGCAAAGTTCGGCGGATGCCCATCTTTGGTGCATTAAGAATATGTTCCTCATTCTTATGCTCAACCTCGTTAACTACTTCTGTGGTTGAAGCTTCCGTTTCGCGCACAACCTCTTTGGCCTTTTTGTCGCTGCGCATTCCTTCAAATGAGGGATGCCGGAAAACGCCATCTCCCGTTACTTCGGCAAAACTTATTTCACAAACCAGCTCAGGTTTTAACCAATACGCAGTAGCTTTTGGCGGATTGGGCCTGAAACGTGAAGGACTATTAACATCAGGTATTTCAACAAACGGGGCCTTATCCGTTATCAGCGGCTTGAACTGCGCCATCATTTCGTTTTGCAATTTGTCCGAAAAGCCGGTACCTACTTTACCCGTGTAGTGCAATTTGTTTCCTTCATATACGCCAAGTAATAGCGAACTGAACTTTTTTCCGCTGCCTTCATTTTTAGTAAAGCCACCTATCACCACTTCCTGGCGCTTATGTACCTTAATTTTGAGCCACTCTTTTGAGCGGGCATCAGGGGCATAGGTACTGTCTTTCTTTTTGGCAATAATACCTTCCAGACCCATGCGTTTGGCGGCAGCAAAAAAGTCGCTTCCCTTTACATCAAATGTCTGGCTAAGACGGATGCGGTCATCATCTTTAGGCAAAACTTCCTGTAATATTTTTCGCCTATTTTCCAGGGGAACTTCCATCAGGTCGAAGCCATTATACCACAAAATATCAAAAACATAATAGGCCAGTTCGCCGTCGGCTTCGCTGCGCCAGTTTTGCAGGTGGCTAAAATTTGATTGCCCGTTCTCATTCAATACAACAATTTCACCGTCTACAACTATATCAATCTTCCAGCCTGATAATAGCTCTCTTAGCGGGTAATATTTATCGTTAAAAGATTTGTTATTTCGTGATAGTATATTTACGTCGCCTTTATTTACATAGCTAATGGCACGGTAACCATCCCATTTTACTTCATATATCCAATCAGGATCATCAAAGGGCTCATTTACCAGTGAGGCAAGCATAGGCTTGACATCCTTCGGTATGCGCGATTTTTTTGCTTCTGAAAGAAGTTCATTGATCACCGGATCTGAAGTTTGATTTGCCATGCTAATATAAATTATCCGTTCACTACTTCGCCGCCGTTAACATGGATCACTTGCCCGGTAACGAATGACGAATCATCAGAAGCGAGGTAAACATAAGCCGGTCCCAATTCAGATGGCTGCCCCGCGCGCTTCATTGCCGTTTCACCACCAAATTTTTTGATCTTTTCTTCATCGAAGGTAGAAACGATCAGCGGCGTCCAGACAGGGCCGGGGGCAACGCCATTTACGCGTATTTTCTTTTCAGCAAGATTGGTAGCCAGTGACCGGGTGAACGTAGTTATGGCCCCTTTGGTTGATGAATAATCGATCAGGCTGGGAGAGGAGCGGTAAGCGGTAACAGAAGTTGTGTTTATAATGCAATCACCTTCCTGCATATGTTTTAAAGCGGCCTCCGCAAAATAGAAGTAGGCAAAAATATTCGTTTTAAAGGTGATTGTCAGTTGCTCATCTGAGATGTCATTAACTTCTTTCTGCGGAAATTGCATTCCTGCGTTATTAACGAGGATATTAAGCTTGCCAAACTCTTTGACAACCTTTTCCACGGCTGATTTGCAAAACTTGCTGTCTTTAACATCGCCTTTAATTAAAAGGCATTTCCGGCCCGCTGCCTCTACCAGGTTTTTGGTTTCTTCCGCGTCCTGGTCTTCATCAAGGTATACAATAGCCACATCAGCGCCTTCTTCAGCAAAGTGGACGCTTACAGCCCGCCCAATACCGCTGTCACCTCCGGTTATTAAAGCTGTTTTTCCCTTTAATTTGCCGGATGCTTTATAAGTATCCTTGATATATTCCGGAGCAGGATGCATTTCTGCTTCAATGCCCGGCTGCTTATCCTGCTTTTGAGGTCTTGATGTTTTGGTTATTGTTTCCATGGTATAATACATTAGATATTATTTAATACCATGTGATAAGATAGATTGTTTTGATGCCTGCCCTTACTTGCCTTCAAATTTCTTTTCGATCTCAGCCCAATATTGCAGGTCGACAATATTCAGGAAACTGTCCATATTCTCAGCCTTATCCTTTGGCAATGGTTCACCATTTTTAAGGCGCTTAAGTGCCTGTTGCGTAGCATAAGCCACCTGGAAAATAACCGTTGTAGGATAGAGGATCATATCAAAACCAAGATCTGCAAAGTCCTGCGGTGATAGCCACGGTGTTTTTCCGCCGTTTTCCAATACGCTGGTAGCTAAAGGAATATCTTTAAATACCTTACCGATCTGTTCCAACTGCTCCACGCTCGTTGGCCCTTCAAGGTACACGCCGTCGGCTCCGGCCTTTAAATAGCGTTCGGCCCGTTTTATGGCGCTATCTAAACCTTCCGGCCCAATAGCATCAGTGCGTGCTAAAATGAATAGTTCATTTTCGCCACGGGCGGCTAAAGCAGCGCGTATCTTCTGTTCCATAAACTCCGGAGCAACAATTTTTTTATCATCCATATGTCCGCATTTTTTGGGCGGCTGCTGGTCTTCCATAAAGGTTGCCGATGCACCCATGTGGATGTATTCTGAAATCGTCCGGGTTACATTTTTTACATCGCCGTAGCCATCGTCAATATCGATCATAAAGGGCAGCGGGGATGCTGTAAGAATATCTTGTACAGAAAGTTTCTTCTCGCCAAATTTTTCAAGGTCAACATCCGGTATGGCATGTGTTGCGCCGGATAAGGCATAGCCTCCGATCTGGTAAGCATCAAATCCAGCCATTTCTATCAACCGGGCAGTAAGTGCATCGTGTGCAACAGGTAATAATACTGGCTTTGTACTCTCCTCCAGTACTTTTTTCCAGGTTTTTCTTTTGGTTGTTATGTGTTTCATAGTATTTCTCTAAACCAATTCAGATCAAAAATGGTTTGTTGAGAAACTAATAAGTTAAAAATGAACATAAATAAATTCTACGACCATGTTTATGATTGGGTGATCCGTTTTGGTCCAAAGTTCTTGGTAGGACTTGTTGTGCTGTTTGTAGGCCTATGGCTCATTAATTTACTATTGAGGTGGTCGCGACCGAAATTACAAAAGGAGGACATTGATGCAACGATAAAAACTTTCATCATGAGCGTGGCTGCCGTAGCACTGCGGGTATTGCTGATATTGGGTGTTATGCAGATCATGGGCATTGAAATGACACTATTCACTGCCCTGGTTGGTGCTTTTGGTGTTGCCGCAGGCTTAGCATTGTCCGGAACGCTGCAGAACTTTGCCAGCGGGGTGCTCATCATGCTTTTAAAGCCATTCAAGGTTGGTGAAAATATTAATACCAATGGTATGGAAGGCACTGTTACTTCTATCCAGATATTTTATACGATAGTGGAAACCTTTGATAACCGGGTGCTCATCGTGCCCAACAGTCAGCTCTCCAATCAAATGATCATTAATACCAGCCGGAAAGGTACACGCAGGCTTGATATTAATTTGAAATTTCCAAACAATGTTGATATGAAGCAGGTTAAGTCAGTGATTGAAAAATCACTGGATGAATCTGAGCACTGTTTAAAGAAACCCGAAAAACGTGTAGGGGTGGGGGAAATTCAGCCTGATGGGTATATTATTGCCATAAGCGTTTGGATCAATGCCCACGGCTTCCAGGATACCAAGCTTGCCGTTCAGGAAACATTATTTGAAGATATCGTAAAGTCGGGGATCAAAATTCCGGGATTATGATAGGAAGGATGTCCTTATGCTTCTATGGTCATCTTTAAATTGAGATCTACTGAAAATTCCTAAAGCATCAAACATTCAGGTGCGTTATTTATTTGCATATAAGAAATTAACTAAGAATTATAAATGGAAAAAATATACTATCCGGGTAAACCATTTCCGTTAGGCGCGACCTGGGACGGTAAGGGTGTTAATTTTGCTATTTTCTCTGAAAACGCTACGGGTGTTGAGCTTTGCCTTTTCAATGGCCCCGACGACGAAAAAGAATCACAAAAGATAGATATTACTGAACGTACCGGACACATATGGCACGTTTATATTCCAGGCCTTAAGCCTGCCCAGTTATATGGATACCGGGTTTCCGGGCCTTATGAACCAGAAAACGGACATCGTTTTAACCCCAATAAATTGCTGCTCGACCCTTATGCCAAGGCAATATCCGGCACGATAGATTGGGATGATGCCTTATTTGGCTATGAGATCGGCAATGAACAGGAAGATCTCAGCTTCAGCAAGGTTGACAGTGCCCCGTTTATGACCAAAGCAGTGGTGATAGATCCTGCATTTGATTGGGGAGATGATAAGCCGCCCGGAACCGCTTATTATAATACCATCATTTATGAAGTGCATGTAAAGGGTTTTACCAAATTAAACCCGGATATTCCTGAAGAAATGCGCGGTACATATACCGCCTTAGCGCATTCCTCAACGATCGATTATCTTAAAAAACTCGGCATTACCGCTATCGAGTTGATGCCTGTTCATTATTATTTGAATGACCGCTACCTGAAAGAAAAAGGCCTCTCAAACTACTGGGGTTATAACACGCTTGGCTTTTTTGCGCCGCATGCTGGTTATTCTACCAAATCAGCCCTGGATAACCACCAGGTGAACGAGTTTAAAAATATGGTGAAAGAACTGCACAAAGCGGGCATAGAAGTAATACTGGACGTAGTGTATAACCACACGGGAGAAGGTAATCAGATGGGGCCGACATTATCATTCAAAGGTTTAGACAACGCCTCGTATTACCGGTTGACGGATGATAACAAGCGCTACTATATGGATTATACGGGAACCGGTAATACGTTGAATGCCAATTTACCTAATGTGCTGCGCATGATGATGGACAGCCTGCGTTATTGGATAACCGAAATGCATGTTGACGGTTTTCGTTTTGATCTGGCGGCGACTTTAGCGCGCGAACTGCATGAAGTAAACCAATTAAGCGCCTTTTTTGATATTATACATCAGGACCCGGTTATCTCACAGGTAAAGTTGATAGCTGAGCCGTGGGATATTGGTGAAGGCGGTTACCAGGTTGGAAAATTCCCTGCCGGATGGGGCGAATGGAACGGCAAATACCGTGATAGTGTACGTGACTACTGGAACGGTACTGAAGGTGTATTAGGCGAGTTTGCCAACCGTATTACTGGCAGCGCTGATCTGTACCAGGATTACCGGAGGCCAACTGCAAGTATTAATTTCATCACAGCTCATGACGGGTTTACGTTGACCGATCTGGTATCTTATAATGAAAAACATAACGAAGCCAACGGTGACAACAATAATGATGGCGAAAGTCACAACCGGTCATGCAATTATGGAGCTGAAGGGCCAACGGATGACCAGGCCATCAACGAACTGCGCAACAGGCAAAAAAGGAATTTTTTAGCAACGTTATTCTTATCGCAGGGTGTACCGATGCTGTTAGCAGGCGATGAAATAGGCCGCACGCAAAAAGGGAATAACAATTCTTATTGCCAGGATAATGAAATATCATGGATCGACTGGAAAAATGCCGACAAAGATCTTTTGGAATTTACACGTCAGCTGATCCATTTAAGACGGGAACATGCGGCATTCTCACGTAAGAACTGGTTTAAAGGGGAATTAGTAAAAGGCAATGGCATCGAGGACATTGCCTGGTTTCAACCGGACGGTTCAAAAATGACTGCCGAACACTGGAACCAGGATTTTGCAAGGTCTATTGCAGTGTTCCTTAACGGGCAGGGGCTGCACGCTGTCGATTCAGAAGGCCAAAAAGTTATTGACGACAACTTCTATATTATTTTCAATTCCAGCGGACAAGCCATTGAATACAAACTGCCGGATGAAAGTTATGCTACGGATTGGCGCATCATATTCAACACTGCACAATACGGGCAGGAAGAAGGCAAGCAATTGTATAAAGCAAATGAAAAGATCAATATTGATGGTCGGTCAGTGATCCTGCTACGGCACCCGGCAGAGCAAGCGAAATAGAGATATGAGTAAACGAAGTATTGGGCTTGACCGGGGTAAAGATGGGCATGTAGATATTACGCTTTGGGCGCCTATGGCTAACTCAGTAGCTTTGGAAATAGAAAATGGCAAAACCATAGCCTTGCAACCGGCACAGTATGGTTATTGGCATACATCTACTGATGTCATTTTACCCGGAGACCGTTACTGGTTTGTACTAAATAAAGATAAAAAGCTACCCGACCCGGCTTCTTTATCCCAGCCGGAAGGTGTGCATGGCCCATCACAGTATATTGATCTGGCTAATTTTAAATGGTCTGACCAGGCCTGGAAAAACCCGCCGATAAACGATTATATCTTTTATGAATTACATACCGGTACTTTTTCACCTCAAAGTAATTTTGAGGGTATCACGCAAAGGTTAGATCACCTGCTTGAATTGGGTATTACTGCTATTGAAATTATGCCCGTGGCACAATTTCCCGGCGAACGAAATTGGGGATATGATGGCGTTTTTCCTTTCGCTGTGCATAATAGCTACGGTGGGGCAAGAGGCTTACAGCAATTGGTTAATACCTGTCATCAAAAAGGCTTGGCCGTAGTACTGGATGTGGTTTATAACCATTTGGGGCCAGAAGGAAATTATTTGCCGGAGTTCGGGCCATATTTTACCGAAAAATATAAAACGCCTTGGGGAAATGCTGTAAATTTTGATGACGCCTGGTGCGATGGCGTACGAAAATATTTCATTGAAAATTCGCTCATGTGGTTTAGGGATTTTCATTTGGATGCGCTCCGGCTGGATGCTGTGCATGCCATTAAAGATTTCAGTCCGAAGCATATCCTTAAAGAGATCAAAGAAAATGTGAATGCCTTAATAGCTGAAACAGGGAAACAATACCATTTAATAGTAGAATGCGACCTGAATGATCCGAGATATATTGATCCGTTAGAAAAGGATGGCTATGGAATGGACGCTCAGTGGATAGATGAATTTCATCACGCACTACGTGTAACAGCAGGTCAGCAACGCAATGGCTATTATTCGGATTTTACTGGAATTGCTGATCTGGCTAAAGCGTATCACGATGCTTATGTATATACCGGGCAGTTTTCTGAACAGCGGCATAAAAGCTTTGGTATAAAACCTAATAATCCGGGAGAGCAATTTGTTGCTTTCTCCCAAAATCACGACCAGGTTGGCAACCGCATGTTAGGTGAGCGGACCAGCACACTGGTAAGCTTTGAGATGCAAAAGCTGATGGCTGGCGCCGTTATGGTTAGTCCGTTTTTGCCGTTATTGTTTATGGGCGAGGAATGGTCGGCGCAGTCACCGTTTCAATATTTCGTAAGCCATTCGGATAAGGAGCTCATCAAGGCGGTTCAAAAGGGCAGAAGAGAAGAGTTTAAAGAATTCCACGCTGAAGGTGAAACGCCTGACCCACAGTCTGAGGATACTTTCAATCGTTCAAAATTAAACTGGAGTGAGCTGGAAAAA
>JBQCEA010000003.1:0-2576 GCA_051960695.1 Mucilaginibacter sp.
AGGTCTTCTGTCTTTCTTCCCTTTGCCGACCTGGGTTTGATCATTGTAGATGAAGAGCACGAAACCTCCTATAAGCAGTTTGATCCTGCACCGCGCTACAATGCCCGTGATGCGGCTATTTTTCTCGGTAATATGTACCATGGTAAGGTGTTGCTGGGTTCGGCTACGCCTTCATTTGAGTCTTATTATAATGCCCGTACCGGCAAATATGGTTTTGCAGAGTTGACAGAGCGCTTCGGTGGGGTTGAACTACCAAAGACTGAAGTAGTAAGCATTACAGAAGAAACGAAGAAGAAAACCATACAGTCGCATTTTACCAGTGTGCTGATGGAAGATATTAACGAAGCGCTGGCCAATAAAGAACAGGTTATCCTATTCCAGAACAGGCGCGGGTATGCACCGGTGCTGATGTGCAAAGTTTGTGCGTATACTCCTAAATGCATCAATTGCGACGTTAGTTTAACCTACCATAAGAGCAGTGGCAAACTGCATTGCCATTATTGCGGGTACCGGGAAGATGCGCCTTCAGTTTGCCCGGCATGCGGCTCAACACACCTGGAATATAAAGGCTTCGGCACGGAAAAAGTAGAAGATGAACTGAGCATGCTTTTGCCGGAGGCGAGAATAGCCCGCATGGACCTCGATACTACTCGCTCACGCAATTCATTGCAGAACATTCTCAATGACCTCGAGGAGAAGAAGATCGATATCCTGATCGGCACACAGATGGTAGCTAAGGGCCTTGATTTTTCGGATGTGACGGTTATTGGCATCATTAACGCAGACAGCTTATTAAAATATCCCGATTACCGAGCTAATGAGCGCAGTTTCCAGATGCTGGCACAAGTGAGCGGTCGTGCGGGGCGAAGGGGTAAGCAGGGTAAGGTAGTGATACAAACTTATGACCCTGAGCATCGGGTGATAAAACAAGTGATTGGGAACGATTACCTCGATCTTTATCTTACTGAAATGGAAGAACGTAGAGGATTTAAATATCCGCCGTTCTACCGCATTATTAACCTTGACATTAAACATAAGAACTCTGACATACTGAATAACCAGGCTGAATATCTCGCCAACGAGCTTCGCAAAAATTTTGGTGATAGGGTAGTCGGCCCTGAATTTCCTTTGATCAGTCGTATCCGAAACTACTATATCAAATCTATCATGCTCAAATTCGAGCGTGATACGGTGTCCATCAATCGCGCTAAGGCGCTCATCCGGGATATTATCACCCAATTCCACACCACCAAATTGAGCAAAGGGGCAATCGTGCAGCCTGATGTAGATCCCATATAACATGATTAATTTGTCATTTCGAACCACAAAGTGGGAGAAATCTTGAACGCTGTACATTGAGTATAAGATTTCTCTCTTCGTTCGAAATGACATGTGTATAATTTGATATCACAATTATGTTCAAGACAATTTAAATCGTATTAATTTTGTCCAATGGCTTATAAGTACGTAGACAATTACCGTGAGCAGGGTGCCCGCAAGCAGTTGGTAGAGACAATAAAGAAAAAGGGCATTGATGATGAGCAGGTTTTGAAAGCCATAGGTAAAGTTCCGCGTCATTTCTTTTTCGACGAAACTTTCTGGAACCAGGCCTACAAGGATATTGCCTTCCCGATAGGCGAGGGGCAAACCATTTCTCAGCCTTATACGGTTGCTTACCAAACGCAGCTATTGCATATCAAAAAAGGCGATAAAGTGCTCGAAATAGGTACAGGCTCAGGATACCAGGCTTGTATTTTGGTTGAGCTTGGTGCCAAAGTTTATACTATTGAGCGCCAGGAAAAACTTTATGAACGCACCAAACAGGTTCTGCCCTATATGGGTTATAAACCGAAATTTTTTTTAGGCGACGGCTCAAGAGGCATCAAAGAGCATGCACCTTACGATAAGATCATTGTAACGGCTGGCGCGCCTACAGTTCCCGAAGAGTTGTTAAGGCAGCTTGCCATAGGCGGTATACTGGTTATCCCGGTAGGTGATACTGAAACCCAAAAGATGGTCACCATTCTGAAAACAGGAGAAAACGATTTCGAAAAACACGTACTGGATACGTTTAGATTTGTGCCGTTAGTGGGGGATAAAGCGTGGTAGGGTTAAGTTGCAGTAGCAGAAGTTAGTTGCAGTTAGTTTCTGCCACTTATTACTGCAACTGCTACTATCTTTTCATCGCTCTATCCATCTCGATCTTCGTATCGCGCTCTTTCATGGTTTCGCGTTTATCGAAGGTCTTTTTGCCTTGGGCCAATCCTATCTCCAGTTTAGCAAAGCCACGTTCGCTGATAAACATAGCCAGCGGAACAATGGTAAGGCCCTTTTCTTCGCCGCGGGTTTGCAGCTTTTTCAGTTCCTTTTTGGTGAGCAATAATACGCGGTCGCGTTTGGCTTCATGGTTGTAAAATGAGCCGTGCGAATATTCGGATATGTGCAGGTTACGCACATACAATTGGTTATCAATAAAAGTACAAAAAGCATCATTCAGGTTGGCTTTACCTTCCAGTATCGACTTTATTTCAGTACCTAAAAGCTTTATGCCAGCCGTATACTTATCGAGTATGGCA
>JBQCEA010000004.1:0-5523 GCA_051960695.1 Mucilaginibacter sp.
GAATATTACCGGGATGCTGGTATCTTTTAAATAAATATCATAATAATCGGCATTGAAGGTAGGCGCGCCGGCAACAACAAACTGGTAACCAGGGAAACTCTTAGCCGCAGCAACCATGTCAGGCAAAATACGGGTGATCTCCTGCTTGCGGCTTCCTGGCAAAAGAGCGATGATCTTTTCATCAGATAACTGATGCTTAACTCTGAAATCAGCCTCGGGTTTAAATTCGGCTATAGCATCAAGCAGCGGATTGCCTACATAATCCACATCCATGCCCCAGTCTTTATAAAAGTCGACCTCAAACGGCAGAATGCAAAAAAGATGATCGACGATGCGTTTAATTTTCAATACACGTTTCTGGTTCCATGCCCAAACCTTTGGAGATATATAATAGCATACCAGAATGCCTTTGGCTTTAGCCGCTTCAGCTATCCTGAGATTGAAACCGGGAAAATCGATCAGCACCAAAACATCCGGCTGCCATGCAATGACATCTTGCTTGCATGATTTAAGATTCCGGGATATGGTACGAAGATTGGCTGCTACTTCTATAAAACCCATAAAAGCCATGTCTGCATAGTGCTTCACCAGCTCGCCGCCTTCGGCAAACATCTTATCGCCGCCAAAAAAACGGAACTCAGCCTCCGGGTCTTTTTCTTTTAAGGCTTTCATCAGGTTGGCACCGTGCAGGTCGCCGGAAGCTTCACCGGCTACGAGATAATACTTCATAGCCTAACAATTGAATTTCCAGGTGTTTAACACAGGTATCGCATGATGGGCCGTCATATCAAACTGTACCGGCACAACCGATACATAATTATGCTCCAGCGCCCATACGTCTGTTTCTTCGCCGCTGTCGTTCATCTGGAACACACCTGTTAGCCAGTAATAAGGGCGTTTATGAGGGTCCAGGCGCTCGTCAAATTCCTCGGCCCATTTGGCATTAGCCTGCCGGCATATTTTAATGCCTTTGATATGAGCGGTATTGGGGAAATTGACGTTGAGTAAAGTGGCAGGCGGCAACCCGTTCTGCAAAACCTGGATAGCAATTTCTTTTATGTATTTAACGCAATGACTAAAATCAGCCTGCAATGTATAATCATCCAGCGAAAAACCTATTGAGGGGATGCTTTCAATCGCGCCTTCAACTGCTGCCGACATAGTGCCCGAATACAAGATATTGATAGAATTATTAAGGCCGTGATTAATGCCCGATACACACAGGTCAGGTTTTTTGCCCTTGAATATTTTGTTAACGGCAAGTTTTACGCAATCAACGGGCGTACCTGAGCATCGATAACTTTCAATGCCGTCATAAATATCTACCTTATCGAGCCGTAACGGGCTGCCAATGGTAATCGCATGTCCCATACCCGACTGCGGACTTTCGGGCGCTACAACAACTACTTTTCCAAGGTCTTTCATGGCATCCATCAGCACCTTAATGCCCGGAGCGGTAATGCCGTCGTCATTTACAACAAGAATAGTAGGTTGATTTTTCATCGCATTCAAAATTACTCTTTATGATGATCATTAACGAGGAATAAAAACTAAAAAGCCCCGCGTTTGCGGGGCCTGGTTTATTATAAGCTATTTATCCAGCTTACCAATTCGTCGCGGGCTTTGCCGGTCTTTTTCTGAAGCCTTCCAAGCATTTCGTCGTCCTTGCCTTCTTCATAAGCTAAATCGTCATCAGTCAGGTCGCCGTAGGCTTGTTTTATTTTACCCTTCGTTTCGTTCCAGTTTCCCTTAATTTCTAATCTGTCCATGATGTTTTTCTGTTTAAGTATGCATTGTTATTATAACATCCGGATATTACTTCAGTTTGATAATCTTATTCTTTCAGATAAATATTTGCTTCAACATTTTTGGCAAACAATTCAAATGAACAATCTTGATAGAAGTCTATATAAAAATAATATTGATCGTTATCGGACTTCTCCTGGATATTGCTGGTTCCGTTTTCAAATAGCCCCCTGTAAATATTATCAATAGTATAAAAGCCCTTATCGGATTCATCGTTTCTTAAACTGAAATGTTCAAGAGAAATTTGTTTGAAAATAATATCTACCTTTTTTGCTTTTTGGTTATTATTTATCGGATTAAACGATAGTAGTAATTCGCTTTTTTGCTTATCGAAGTCTATGATTTCACAACAAACTCATTGTGAAGATCGATATAAAATCCTTCGGCATCAAATTCATGGAAGCTTTTAAGTAGTTCCCAATGAGTAAGATTAACTAAAATCATAAATCCATGAACCAACTACAACGCCCCCGCCTTGATCTCTTCCACCACAGCCGGATCAAGTAATGTGCTCACATCCCCTAAGTTAGAAGTATCGCCCTCTGCTATTTTACGCAGTATGCGGCGCATGATCTTGCCTGAACGTGTTTTTGGCAGGCCGCTTACAAACTGGATCTTGTCAGGCTTGGCAATGGCGCCGATGATACGGGTTACCGTCATGATAATATCCTTGCGGGTAAGCTCCTCGTCGCTATGTTTATTCGGACTAACCACAAAAGCGTATACACCCTGCCCCTTAATATCATGCGGGTAACCTACCACGGCCGATTCAACCACGCTGCTGTGCATATTAATGGCGTTTTCCACTTCTGCCGTACCAATGCGGTGACCTGATACATTTAATACATCGTCCACACGACCGGTTATACGGTAATATCCATCCTCGTCGCGTAGGCAGCCGTCCCCGGTAAAGTATTTGCCTTTATAGGCCGAGAAATAGGTCTGACGACAGCGTTCATGGTCGCCATACGTGGTACGTAGCATACCCGGCCATGGGAATTTGATACACAAGAAACCGCTTACACCGTTGCCTTCAACTACCTGTCCATGTTCATCCACTATCTCTGGCTGAACGCCGGGAAGCGGCAGGGTAGCAAAGCTTGGTTTGGTAGGTGTAACTCCGGCTATGGGCGATATCATGATGCCGCCAGTTTCGGTTTGCCACCAGGTATCCACTATCGGACAATGTTTGTGGCCCACATTCTCATCAAACCAGTGCCATGCTTCTTCATTGATCGGTTCACCAACAGAGCCTAATTTTTTCAGCGAGCTAAGGTCTTTACTGCTGACTACCTCAGTGCCAAAGCTCATCAGTGAACGGATGGCGGTAGGGGCAGTGTATAATATATTGACTTTGTGTTTCTCAACTATTTCCCAGAAACGACCCGGACTTGGCCAGGTTGGGATACCTTCAAACATAAAGGTAGTAGCGCCTTGCGACAGCGGGCCATATACGATATAAGAGTGACCGGTTATCCAGCCAATGTCAGCGGTACAGAAATATACTTCGCCCGGATTGTATTGGAACACATTAGCAAAGGTGTAGCCCGTATAAACCATATAGCCGCCGCAGGTATGTACTACGCCCTTAGGTTTGCCGGTAGAGCCCGAAGTATACAGGATAAACAGCATATCCTCGGCGTCCATTTCCTCAGCTACGCATGAAAGATTGCCTTGTGTTTCTACTTTTTTGATCTCGTCTTCCCACCATATATCACGGCCTTTTATCATAGAAATAGGTGTGCGGCTGCGGGTAAGTACGATCACTCTTTGCACTGAAGGGCATTGTACCAGGGCATCGTCGATGATGTTGTTCAAAGGAATTTCCTTGGTTCCCCGGTAGCCGCCATCAGCGGTGATCACAATATTGCATTGCGCGTCATTGATCCTGTCGGCAATAGATTGTGCCGAAAATCCGCCAAAAACAACAGAGTGAATAGCGCCAATACGTGCGCAGGCTAAAACAGCGATAGCCAGTTCGGGCACCATTGGCATGTAGATACAAATGCGGTCGCCTTTTTTAGCGCCATTGTTCTTAAGTACATTGGCAAACTGGCAAACCTTATCGTGCAACTGGCGATAGGTCAATACCCGGTGATCTTCGGTTGGGTCGTTCGGTTCCCAGATGATAGCCGGTTTATCGCCCAGCTTTTCCAGGTGGCGGTCGAGACAGTTCTCCGTAATGTTCAGTTTAGCGCCGATGAACCATTTGATCTTAGGCTCGGTAAAATTCCAGTCGAGCACTTTTATCCAGGGTTTGCGCCATTGAAAATTGCCGGCTATATCAGCCCAAAATTCTTCCGGGTTCTCAACGCTTCTTTGATAGGTTTGCCGGTACTCTTCGAACGAAGTGATCTTCATTGTTGTTGTTTTTTAGGATAAATACGTTTGTTACTTAATGTTTCTGGTAGTTTCACTAAGCATGCGGGATATCATCTGGCTAAATTGGTGGGTGAAAATTAGTAAAAATCCGGTAAAGAGGTAGTATTAATTTGTATCTTTAGGTATCGTCTGGATCAGAATTTGCTGAATTTTTCAATTTTCAGAATTCAGTTAATTCTTAAATTCTGCAAATTCGGTTCTGACATATGCCAATGGTCAACCTGAAAATAATTTTTCAAATCCCTGTTGCCGAATTGACTTTAAATTCTGATATTTGCAAACTCTTTTAAGAAAAGGGCTAATATTAATTAACATTTGTCATGTCAAGAGTTTGTGATTTAACAGGAAAAGGCGCCATGAACGGTCATAACGTTTCTAACTCAAACGTTAAGACCAAACGTAAGTTCTATCCTAATTTAAAGCTGAAGAAGTTTTATATTCCTGAAGAAGATAAGTGGATCACTTTGAAAGTGTCTACTTCGGCCGTGAAAACCATCAGCAAGAATGGTATTACTGCCTGCATCAATAAATACGTTAAAAAAGGATACATTTAATAGTTGATTAGGTTGAATGGTTGATTAAGTTCAATCAGTAATTCACTAATTCGCTAATTCAATAATTAAAGCAATGGCAAAGAAAGGCAACAGGGTTCAGGTAATTTTAGAGTGCACCGAGCATAAGGAAAGCGGTCTGCCGGGCATGTCTCGTTATATCACTACCAAGAACAAGAAAAATACTACTGAAAGACTGGAATTGAAAAAATTCAACCCGGTTTTAAGAAAAGTGACCGTTCATAAAGAGATAAAGTAATAAGTACTCAGTTTTGAGTTATGAGTAATGAGTAAAACTCAAAACTCAGCGCTCACTACTCCTAACTATAAAAAGAGATGGCAAAGAAACAGATTGCAACCTTAAAGACAGGTAGAGGCAAAGAATATTCAAAAGTAATCACCATGACTAAATCGCCTAAGACCGGTGCTTACTCATTCAAAGAAGTTATTGTGCATAATGATCACATTAAAGATGCGATCAGTGCAGCAAAGGGTCAATAATTTGATCCGATAAAAATATAAAAGCCGTCTTGTTTTTTACGAGAGGGCTTTTTTTGTTATGCCTCACCCCGGCCCTCTCCAGAGGAGAGGGAGTTTTAGAGGCGACAGATTCAAATGAATAATTAAAAAGAAGTCCTCTCCTTTGGAGAGGATTTAGGTGAGGCAAAAAATGGGTTTATTCGATTTTTTCAAGAAAAAAGAAAGTACGCCGCAAGAGCAGCAGGCGCTGGATGCAGGTTTGGAAAAAACCAAGGACAGCTTCTTGTCAAAGATCACCAAAGCT
>JBQCEA010000005.1:0-4630 GCA_051960695.1 Mucilaginibacter sp.
ATCATCGATCTCCTGTATGGTTGCTAATACGGAGGCTTTGGCTTCGCCGAGATCTTTATTTTGCCCTTGTATAAACTCATAACGCTGGTTCATTTCTTCAAATGCTTCCAATGCCATCGGGTTTATCGGGCCAAAATCATCCAACTGGCGTTTGAACTTTTCGGTTTTCTCACGCAGCTCGTTCTCGTTCTCATCTGCCGGTGGTTCAGTGTCCAGCAGATCCTGTATATCTACATTAAACTCCACTGATAGCCTTTCTTTCAAAGCATTCAGGTCGAGCTTCAGGTTATTTTTTTGGTCTTTAAGCTCATTTTCGATCACTTCAGATTGATCTTTCTTTCGCCGCAGCGAGTTGATCAGATCTTCTGTTTCGGTTATCTTTCCCCGCCAGCTATAATATTCCTGTTCAGCC
Organism: Mucilaginibacter sp.; assembly: GCA_051960695.1. Classification (GTDB taxonomy): domain Bacteria; phylum Bacteroidota; class Bacteroidia; order Sphingobacteriales; family Sphingobacteriaceae; genus Mucilaginibacter. The sequence goes on from JBQCEA010000005.1 coordinate 413, forward strand.
TGTTGCGTTGCTTTCTCCAACTCTTCCTTTTGTTTGTACATTTCCAGCAAATCTTCGTCAGAGTGATCAGACAGTGCAAGGTTTTCGTTTATGGCCAGCTTTACTTTTTCCAGTTCAGCACTGTTCTGACCAATACGGCTTTCCAGGCTTTCCTTTTGGGTTTCCCGGTATTCCATATCCTTGACCAAGCCTGATACCTTATTCTGCTGCTGATGGAAACGGATATTCTCCTGGTTATACGTGTTGGATTGTACCGATACCTGTTCGTTCAGCTCGTTAAAAGCCTGCTGTTTATCTGCCAGCAGGTCGGCTTTTATTTGCTTTTCAGACCTCAACTCAACAAGTTCCGGTTGCAGCCTCAGCATTTCTTCTTTAATACTGGCTATTTTTTGCGCGATATCTTCTTTTCGGTTACGACTGTTCTCGATAAATGCCTGGTATTGTTCCTGCCGTGTTTTAACCGTGATCAATTCAGTATTTAGCCGGTTCAGGTCTTGTTGCTGTTGTTGTATCTGCGTATTTTTTCCTGATCCTTTCAGCTCTGCCAGTTTGGTTTGCAGCTCACTGGATTTCCGTTTAAGGTCAATCAGTTTATTGTCAACCGATTTGATCTCTTTAGCAAGATTTTCCAGGTTCTTTGCCCGGCCAATACGCTTACCTTCAAATAATCCGACCGAGCCGCCCGCCATGATCAGCTTGGATTTATTGAATTTGCCGCTTTTGCCGATCAGCACCACATCATCCTGTACCGAGGCGTTCAGGTCTTTTTCAGTGGCATCATTAACCAGGTATACATTCCTCAGCAGATAATTGCATAGGTTCTGGTAACGTGGCTCAACTTCAATAACACTCAGCGCGGCAACGGCACCGTCTAATCCCGGCTTAGTATCCGATTGCGGCTTGGAAAAAGCATCGTAGTTGTTCAGCACAAAAAACTGTGCACGACCTTGAGATGCATTACTTAGCAGGTTAATGGCGGCAATAGCTTCGTGATGATCCTCAACCACATAATAGTTCATTAGCGGTTCAAGATAATTCTCAATAGCTACGCGGTATTCTTCCTTACAAAACAGCACATCGCTGAACAGCGGGGCATTTTTGGCCCAACCGGTAGTTTTTTTAAGAAAACGAATAGATTCCGGAAAGCCCTCGAGGTTATCAACCATACTTTTGGTCAGGTTATACTCATTCTGTTTGGCGTCCAGCTTGCGGCTTTCTTTAATAATGGTTTCTCTTATCTCCTCCGATTCCGTTTCAGTTTCTTTGATCTGGTTTTGCAGATTTTCCTCAAACTCGGTCAGCGATTGCAGTTCCTTTTCCATCGTTTCTGAGCGGTCCTGCAACTCAGCTACTACCTCATTAAAATGCGATAGTTCGGCTTCTTTATTGGTAGCATCTTCAATATTGCGCTGACTTTCCTGTTCCAAAGCCTGCTGCTGTATCTGCAATATATCGATGTCTTTTTCAGCCTTATATATTCTGTTTTGCAGCGAGTTATTTAGGCTGTTCAGCTCGTTTAATTCTGCCCGTGCTTCGCCTTGCTGCTCACGTAACTCATCAACGGTGAGCTTCAATTCGTTAACCAGTTTTTGAACTTTTTGCAGGTTCTCGTCTTCCTGCGCCTTCTCTTCAGCAAGTCGCTTGATGTTATACAGAACATGGTTCAGCTGGTTACGGTCGCGCTCCAGTTCTTCACTTAAGCGGCTTTCCTTATCCTGTTGAAATTTAAGCTGCTCGTTTTTGATCTTTTTCTCGCTCTCGTAGGCTCTTATTTTGGCAACAAACTCATTGGTAGCCTTTTGCTGTACCGACAGGTTTTTCTCCCTCACAAGACTATCTGCCTTTTGTTGCTGCAGAGCTGCTTCAGCACCATCCATCTGTGCTACAATGCCCAGCTTTTCATCATGCTGCCTTTGTTCTTGTTCGTCTATCTTTTTTAGCGACTCACTGAATGTAATGATCCGAAAAGACGCCAGCGTAATGCTAAGCGCTTTATATTGATCCTTTAGCCGGTAATAGCGCTCGGTCTTTTTAGCCTGGTTCTCAAGCGTTTTTAAATTCTTTTCTATCTCAACCAGCAGGTCTTCAACACGCTCAAGGTCGGCTTCGGTATCTTTAAGTTTATTGAAAGTTTGTTTCTTGCGTAGTTTATACTTGGATATACCGGACGCCTCTTCAAATAGATTTCGCCTTGAGCCTTCTTTATTGGCGATGATCTCGTCGATCATTTTTAACTCGATGATTGAGTAGGAGTCGGCGCCGATACCGGTGTCCAGGAAAAGGTCGGTTATATCCTTCAAACGGCACTGAACGTCGTTCATCCGGTATTCACTATCGCCTGCACGATATAATTTACGGGTAATAGTTACCTGCGAAAACTCGGTGGGAAGGATGTTTTTAGTATTATCAAATGTAAGCGAAACCTCGGCAAGATTGGCAGGCTTGCGGCTCTTCGACCCGTTGAAAATGATATTCTCCATTTTTTCAGAGCGGAGCATACGGGTACTTTGCTCACCCAACACCCACCTGATGGAGTCAACTACGTTTGATTTGCCGCAGCCATTAGGGCCAACAATGGCCGTAACACCCTCGTTAAAATTAATGGTTACCTTATCGCCAAAACTCTTAAACCCCTTGATCTCTAACTTGGTAAGCTGCATTTAGGTTGTTGCTGTATCTGTATAATTCAACTTTCAAATTAATTATAAAAAAATGATTTTCTAAACATTAAGGCAAAGGTTTTTGTAATGTAAATACCCTATTACTTTTTTAGCCGGGCAATTATGAGAATAGCAGTATTTGGAGCAAGCGGGCGCATAGGCAGCCGCATAGTTAATGAGGCCCTTGACCGTGGCCACCAGGTAACCGCAATTGTGCGCCACCCTGAAACTTATACCGAAACAAGACCCAACCTTGATGTTGCAAAGGGCGATATATTTAATTCGCAGGACGTTGAAAGCAGCGTTTTTGATAATGATGTTGTAGTAAGCGCTTATAATTTTACACGCGGTGCACCGCCATCAACTCTGAGTGAAGTTGCTGTTCCACTGATCAATGGCCTGAAACAAGCCGGAGTAAAACGATTGATCATAGTGGGAGGGGCCGGCAGCCTGGAAGTTTCGCCGGGTGTGCAATTGGTTGATACGCCCGATTTCCCCGAAGCATATAAACCATCAGCACTTGCCCATCGCGATGCGTTAAAGGTATATATGAAAGAAAAGGAATTGGAGTGGACATATGTAAGTCCGGCGGCCGAAATTGCTCCCGGTGTACGTACCGGATCATACCGTACAGGTTTCAACCAGCTCATCAAAGATGATGAGGGCAAAAGCTTTATTTCAATGGAAGATTTTGCCATTGCAATACTGGACGAAATAGAAAAACCGCAGCACATCAGGCAGCGGTTCACTGTAGCCTATTGAGGCGTAAAGCTTAAAGCAGAAAGCGTAAAGCTTTATAGTCAAGTCTATATGGCTTTCAGCTTTAGTCCTTCGACTTTTTGCTTATATAAATATTTCTCCTTTAAGATAAGTAACAGCTTTGCCGCTCATTAGTACCCGTTCTCCGGCCATTTCGCACCATAATTCGCCTTTGCGGGCGGATAGCTGATAAGCATGCAATTTGGTTTTGCCCAATTTTTCTGCCCAATAGGGTATAAGGTTGCAATGCGCCGAGCCAGTTACCGGGTCTTCAGGGATACCTGCGCCGGGTGCAAAGAAACGTGACACAAAATCCACTTCTGTTCCGCGAGCCGTAACGATAAAACCCACTGTATCGAACTTAGAAAGTGCCGAAAAATCGGGCGTCATATCCGTTACATCGCTTTCTGATTCATATACCAGGAAATAATCGCGTGAGCGTAAGATCGACAAAGGTTCTTTACCGCCTAATGCTTCAATGAGACCATTAGGAATTTCAATGGGTATTGGCGGACGTGAAGGGAAATCCATTGTATATTTATCACCATCCTTTTTTACAGTCAGGACACCAGCCTTTACGGTTTCAAAGTGAATCGTATCCTGTTTGTAGCCCAATTCGGTAAATATGATATGTGCTGATGCCAGCGTGGCATGACCACACAGGTCTATCTCAAATTCAGGAGTGAACCATCTTAACTTATAACCATTATCCGTGGCAACAAAAAATGCCGTTTCAGCCAGGTTGTTTTCCGTAGCGATCTTCTGCATGGTGTCATCAGGCAGCCATTCGGTAAGCGGA
>JBQCEA010000006.1:0-3465 GCA_051960695.1 Mucilaginibacter sp.
ATTGCAGCTGCCATACCATGTACTCCGCTTGTGCGGCGGCGACATGAGCTTTAGCTCGGCTTTAACTTATGATATGGAAACCTGGAGTGCTGCGCAACAACGCTGGCTGGAAGTTTCTTCTGTTTCCAATTTCGAAACTTTCCAGAGTAACCGTTTGAAACTGCGCTTTAGAAATGCCGATGGCAAAACACAACTGGCGCATACCCTAAACGGAAGCGCATTAGCTTTGCCACGTATAGTTGCTACGTTGCTGGAAAATAATCAGACAGATAAAGGGATAAAGATACCGGAGGTGTTAGTACCTTATACTAAGTTCGAGTGGATAGACTAAGCGTTAATTGTTTAAAAAAACGCCTGGGACAGGTTTAGTAAGAAGCGGTAACCAGTAATTCGGTCACAGTTGAATCCAGGATGGATTTTACATGACTGATAGTGCTTTTATTTGCATTATGCAGTTCATCCTTGTAGATCACGTGGTTCACACCTAAAACTTTCAGAAACTCATCTATTCGCCTGTTGGGGCCGCTTTTAAAGCAACAGATCTTTATCTTGTTGTAATATGAGTTAGTGCGGATGCGCCTCAGTATTTTTTCCATATCCTGGTTCAGGTAATCGTAATCAAATACGATGATATGAGGGGCCATTTCATAAATCGCCGGGAAAACGCGATCAACAGAAGTGATGTGTTTGATCTGCTTATTATTAGCCAAAATTTGTACCGAAAATATATTGGGGGCGACAAGCAATACTCTTTCGGATCTAAAATGAATCATGATAAAACAGTTTACGGATATCTAAAGATAATATGTCTATTTTATTTTGTCAAGTTATTGTTAATCAGGAATAAATAATCGGTTTAAGTCCGCCCGTCACTACTTATCCGCATCACAAGTTCTATATACGAAAAAAATTAACCAAAGGTTACGGCGCGATCTCAAATATTGCCTGAACCTGAAAATTAAGCTTGATCTTTTTAAAGTCTATATCGGATTCTGCTGTTGAATTAGCCACTGCAAGCGACTTATTTGCAGCATATAAACGGGGAGTTGGATAGTTATTATTTTCGGTTTCAGTAATATCGATCGGCCGTCCTAATTTTTCGCCGATACTGCTCAAAAGGTAGGTTGCTTTTTCTTTTGCGGCAAGTAACGCCTGTATCTTCAGTTCGCGCTTTACATCTGCCATTTTTGAATAATCGTAGCTTTCGATATAAGTTGATTGCACACCTTTCGGGTCTACAGCGCTTAGTATCTTATCAAATTTATTCAAATCGTGCAGCCGGAGGCTGTATTGCTTTGCCGCAAGAAAATCAGGGTTCTTCTTCCTTTGCAGGTTATTATTCCAGGCGGAAACATTGTTGATCATGAAATTTTCTTTCGGTATTCCGGCAGATTTTACGGCGCTCTCCAGTTGTCCTTCCAGCTCATCAATAGTAATTTTCGTTCTCCCGTTCATATATTCCTGCAGGGAGACAGAAACATTAATGATGTCAGGTGTTACTTCCTGTTCGGCCGTGCCGGTCACTTCAATTTTTCGGCGCAGATCAACATTTTGAGCGAATGCCGCGGAGCTTAACAAGCTCAGTGCAGCAATAAAGATCAATTTTTTCATAATGTACAATGTTTGTTTCAGAACGATACGAAGATAAGGGATGATATGCAACCGCTGGTTTTAATTCTTCGGCTTTCAGGTTAAACTTAGTAACTTTGAGATTGACCCAATAATTAATGAATATTAAGAATAACTCCCTCCTATTGTTTGCGGGCCTTGCATTATTATGTGCGTGCAAACATGAAACCAAACAAACCGGCCCGATAATGCCCGGCGAGATCAAAAGCCAGATCGCCGTATTAGCCAATGATTCGCTGATGGGACGCAAGCCATTTACCGAAGGCGAAACGAAAACCATCCGGTATATCTCTCAGCAGTTTAAAAATATAGGTCTTGAACCAGGCAACAACGGAAGCTATTTCCAGGATGTGCCCATGGTTGAGATCAATGGCGCGCCTTCGGAAACCATGGATATTACCGGCGGGAAATCGTCCATTGTATTACATAAAACTATCGATTTTATCGCGTTTACCCACCAGGAATTACCGGAGATCGACCTTAAGAACTCGCCCCTTGTTTTTGCCGGGTATGGCATTGTGGCGCCGGAGTATCATTGGAATGACTACGCCGGTCTGGATGTTAAGGGTAAAACTGTTATTGTGCTGGTAAATGATCCGGGCTTTAAGTCCGGCGATGCTAAATTATTTAAAGGCGATACCATGACCTACTATGGCCGTTGGACATACAAATACGAGGAGGCTGCCCGCCAGGGCGCAGCCGGAGTGATCATCGTTCATCAAACCGTACCGGCAAGTTATCCTTGGAGCGTAGTGAGTAGTAGTAACACAGGGGCAAGGCTTTCATTGCAGCAAAGCAATAAGCACATGGACCGCTGTAAAATTGAGGGCTGGATAACCGAGGATGCCGCCAACAAAATATTTGCAGCGGCGGGCATAAAGGGCGATATAAGGGCTATTGCGCGCAAAAGGGATTTTAAGGCTATTCCTCTCAAGTTAAATGCCAGCGTCAGCATCCACAACCAGCTTAAATATTCAACCTCGCATAATGTAATAGGCGTATTAAAAGGCAGCACCAATCCTAACGAATATGTCATTTACACTGCCCATTGGGACCACCTGGGCATAGGAAGGCCCGATGCAAAAGGTGACAGCATTTACAATGGCGCTGTGGATAATGGCGACGGAACTGCATCGCTGATCTGTATGGCTAAAGCCTTTAAAGATCTTAAGGAACGGCCAAAACGTACTATCATATTCTTAGCCGTTACGGGTGAGGAGCAAGGCTTGCTTGGATCAGAATATTATGCCACACATCCTGTTTATCCGTTGAATAAAACCGTTGCCGACCTGAACATGGACGCTTTAGGCAGCTATGGACGGACAAAGGATATTGCCATTACAGGTAAGGGGCAAAATGACCTGGATGGTTATATAGAAAAATACGCCAAGGAAGACGGCCTTACAGTTGTTGGCGACAGAAATCCCGGCGCCGGAGGATACTATCGGTCAGATCATTTTAACTTTGCCAAAGTGGGTGTACCTGCATTGGATATGAACAATGGTATCATCAGCCTTGACGATGGAGATGGCTGGGGTAAACAACACCAGGAAGACTATAATGCACATCATTATCATCAGCCATCAGATAACTACTCAGCTGATATGGATGCCACAGGCATGGCCCAGATAGCTAACCTGCTTTTCCGTTTAGGTGACGATCTGGGTAATAGCAATGCCTTTCCGGGATGGAAAACAGGCTCAGAGTTTAAAGCTGTGCGTGAAAAGTCTTTGAGTGGTAAATAGGTTTTCTTAAAAATCAAAAGACAACCACACCACTTGCAGTTGTCTTTTGGGGATAAAGTTTAGACTTACTATACCAAAGGAAGGTAATTTA
>JBQCEA010000007.1:0-6827 GCA_051960695.1 Mucilaginibacter sp.
AATCACTGATCATACCTACGACCAATGGCCCAAAACCTAAACCGATAAGATTGATCACCAGGAAAAAGACCGCCGAGGTAAGTGCTCTCATGGATGCGGGAACAAGACTGTGCGCTACAGCAAGTGACGGCCCTAAGTAAACGCTTTGTAACGAAGCGCATAAGCCTAAACATATCACAGAGAAGAATGTATTCTGCAAAAATATAGCACCGGCCGCACAGGGTATAGTTAAAATAATAGCATAAGCCGGAATCTTAAGATACCAGCGTTTATCACTCTTCCCCAACCGATCTGTCAGAAACCCGCCTGCAAAAGAGCCTAAACCACCGCCAACGCCATAAATAACACCAAGTACTGCTCCTATTTCCGAACTCTTCATTCCGTGCAGCCTTTGCAGAAATGACGGTGCCCAGTTAATAAGGCCATAAATGCAAAATACATTTAGTGCTGACGCAATTGCCAGAAAAACAAAAGTATTATTAGAGAGTAAATGTTTTAACACCATTTTAAGTGAAGGCGATCCGCTTGTGGTATCATCCGCATCAGTAGCGCCTTTCCGTGGTTCTTTTACCGTACTATAAAACAGCAGCGAGAAAATTAAACCGGGTATCCCGACCACAAAAAATGCAGTTCGCCATCCGAGATGCTGGTTTAAATAGCCCCCCATGATAAATCCGGTCAATACGCCGAGATAAATTCCGGCTGAATAAATAGAAAGCGCGGTGGACCGTCTTTCAGGCGGAAAATAATCAGAGATCATGGCATGTGCAGGCGGACTGCCACCCGCTTCCCCAATTCCTACGCCGGTTCTGGCCAACAATAATTGGATGAAGTTTCGGGCAAGGCCCGAGCAGGCGGTCATGACACTCCATATACCGAGTGAAAGTGCCACTGTATTTCTGCGGTTTGTTTTATCTGCCAGGCGGGCGATAGGTATCCCCAGTGTTACATAAAACACAGCAAACGTAAATCCGGAAAGCAAACCAAGCTGAGTATCTGAAAGATGCAATTCTTTTTTGATCGATTCCTGCAGGATGACGAGGACCTGCCTGTCGATAAAATTAAAGACATATACCAGTGTCAGCATTATCAAAACGTAATTCCGGTACATCGTGCCGGCTTTTTCGCCATTAGTGGTTCCCCCGCTTTGCATAAAGGTTTTGAATTGGATTAATTGTGATTAAAAAAGGAATTCAATGAAGCAAAATTTCCGGTTATTTTTGGATATTAACAAATCTGATTAAAAGGACATTAAATGAACGCATATATCGTCGCCGGTAGCCGCAGCGCGGTTGGAAAAGCAAAACGCGGAAGTTTCCGTTTCACACGTCCGGATACACTTGCCGCCGAAGTGATCAAGCATTTAGTGGCTTCAGTGCCGAACATTGACAAAGAACAAATTGAAGATGTGATAGTAGGTAATGCCACACCCGAAGCGGAACAGGGATTGAACGTGGGACGTCTGATCTCTCTGATGGCATTGGATACAGATAAAGTACCGGGTATGACCGTGAACCGTTATTGTTCCTCCGGGCTGGAGACTATAGCCATCGCATCGGCTAAAATCCACAGCGGCATAGCCGACTGTATCATAGCCGGCGGAGTTGAAAGCATGAGCCTTGTCCCTATGGGCGGATGGCATAACATTCCTAACCCTAAGGTCGCACTGGCGCATCCGGATTATTATTGGGGCATGGGCCTTACCGCGGAGGCCGTTGCCAAGGAGTTTAATGTCAGTCGCATTGAGCAGGACGAGTTTGCTTACCAGTCGCATCAAAAAGCATTAAATGCGGTAGCAGTTGGGAAATTCAAAGGGCAGATAGCACCCATAAAAGTATTAGAGACCTATTTAGATGAGAACTGTAATGAAGCGAAACTGGAACTGACCATGGATACCGATGAAGGCCCGCGTGCTGATACCTCACTTGAAGCATTAGCCAATTTGCAGCCGGTATTTGATCCTCAGGGTACGGTTACGGCAGGTAATGCATCGCAAACGAGTGATGGGGCAGCATTTGTGATGGTAGTGAGTGAGCGATTTATGAAGGCTAATAATTTAAAACCAATAGCCAGGCTTGTCAATTATGCTGTCGTGGGTGTGCCACCACGTATCATGGGCATTGGGCCGCTGTATGCCATTCCTGAAGTGCTGAAAAGATCTGGAATGAAACAAAGTGATATGGAACTAATTGAATTGAATGAGGCTTTTGCATCACAGGCCGTAGCTGTAATAAAAGGATTGGGTTTAAACCCGGAGATTGTGAATGTTAATGGCGGTGCAATTGCATTGGGCCATCCGATGGGCTGCACCGGCACCAAACTCTCAATACAACTATTTGACGAACTGAGATCACGAAAACAAAAATATGGCATGGTAACCATGTGTGTAGGTACCGGCCAGGGCGCAGCAGGCATCTTTGAATTGCTTAATTAAAGAATTTGACTGCGAACAAAAATCATTTTCGTTTACCACACTTGATACCGTTTTTGCAATTATTAGGGAAGGAGCAACAAAAGCATTGGATCAAATTACATGAAGTCGCATCGCAATTATATTGATTTGCATTATGTAATAAAGGGCAAAGAAAAGGTTGGCGTTGCACCGGTAACTTCAGCGATGGTTACTAAATCATATGATGCGACTAAAGATATTACTAATTATACTGCAAATGGTACTTACTAAGAAGCAATGCCCGACGATTTTTTTTATTTTCCCCAAGTGATTCGCATCGGTCAGATATAAAAACAGACACCGATGATACGGATAAGAAATTAGTGATCAAGATATTAGACATCACGGATTAATTTTTCATATTGTTTATAAAAAAGTGCCTTCCGGAGTATTTTTTATGATAATATTGTGGAGTAATTTACCCTTTTAAAAAACTATTAATAACAAATGAAAAAAGTTCAGATGTTTAGAAACTTTTTATGGTTTCCGATCATAAGTATTACTCTTTTCAATATCACCTTTAAGATCCACGATAAAAATTATAAAGTTCCGCAAAGTCATTATATTATACTGCTTGCTTTAATTTTAATTTATATAGGTACCTTTTTCATAGACCGGAAATCTAAAAAATAGTTATACCTCGCAAATTTTGTGATTCCTATAAATGGACAACCCCCGTTTTCAACATATAAATCGTTTTACATGTCAAAAATGAGGGTTTAAGGATTTAAGTTTTTTGTTCCTTTTCAGAATTAATAAGCGTGCTTATCACCGGTTGCTGATTTCCAGATGGTCATCAGAATGATCTTAATATCCAACAGGAACGTCCAATTCTCGAGATACCAAACATCAGCTTCAACACGCTCAAGCATAGCCTCTGTAGTTTTAGTTTCACCACGAAGGCCATTTATCTGAGCCCAACCTGTGATGCCTGGTTTCATGAAGTGACGAACCATGAACTGATCTATAAGTTGTGAATATTGCTCAGTATGGCTTAGCATATGCGGACGCGGGCCAACTGTAGACATATTACCGATCAATACATTGAAGAACTGAGGTAACTCGTCAAGGCTGGTTTTACGCAAAAATGTTCCAACTTTTGTAATACGCGGATCGCCTAAAGTAGCCTGTTTGTGTTCAAACTTATTATCAACCCTCATGCTTCTGAATTTATAGCATTTAAAAGCACGATTATCACGGCCAGATCGCATTTGAGTAAAAAACACAGGGCCTTTTGATTCTAATTTTATTATTAAAGCCAATATTGGGAATAACCAGCTGAATACAAATACAATAATCAACAAAGAGAAAACTATATCAAATACACGCTTTAAAACCCTGTTTAAAATATTCTCTAAAGGTTCAGCCCTAACCGATAAGATCGGAATATTACCCAGGTTTTGTAAATAAGAGGTATTCTTGAAATATTCATGATATTCAGGAACGATCTTAAACCTGATCAGATTTTTGTCAGAATCTGTCATTAACCTCTCAATGGTTTTATGCTCAGAATAAGGCAGCGCGCAAAATATTTCATCAACATTGTTCTTAAGAACATAATCCATACAAAGGCTTGTGTTGCCTAAATATAAATGCTGCTGTTTAACGCGTGATGGCTCATCATCAAAAAAGCCCAGTAAATCATATCCTTTTAATACTTTATTATTAAACTGATTGTACAATTCATTACCTGCACGGCTTGCACCTACAATTATGGCTTTCCTGGAGTTATTTAATAGCACACGGTCACTTTTTCTGATCATAAAGAATAGAATCTTCCATATCCCCAGTAATATGCCGAACAACGACATCGAATAAAATAAGTACTCTTTGGTAATAAAGTAAGATTTTGTACCTATAACCAAAAGAATAATAACACAGATCAGGCTTAGATATAAAAGATATGTTTTTATAGCACTATTATAAACCTTAAGGTCAGTATCAGCTGTTATTGAATTGTATAGACTTGTGATATTTGATGATAAAAGCCACAAAAGGTTAAACACTAACACTACAGGCAAGTAGTTTTTATTATTCATCCAGGGAACAAGCGAATTGTCAAGGAAGTTATAAACTACAATTAATGAAACATTAAGCAAAAGATAATCTAATGTTAGATTGATTGCATTATAGAATTGTTTGTACCTGTGTACCATAAGTCAATAGGTTTTGTGCATGAAACAGTATGCAATAACTATGCATAAACTGCACAACCCTATCTTTTATCTCACTTTTTTATTAAATAGAGTAATTCTACGTTGATAACACAGGTAAAACTCCGTATTCAATTATAGTATAGAACCCTTTTAAGTATTAGTTTAATTGAATTGCGCTCAGTTTCTGGGTAATAAACTCCACATCTGAGTAAAAATTTACATATGATAAAATGTAAATTTCGATGGCTTTATACAGAGTAACTTATTGATGGTTTTGACCAGAATCCTGAACAATCACTGACCTCTAAAAAGACTAAAATTAAGATAACGAAAAGTTAATCAAAACTTAAAGCCGGTTAATTAAACAGGCGTAATTTATAACTTAATAAATTTGGTTTTACCAACAAGATATTGATTATTAATATTAACTACTTGTACAAAGTAAGTACCTGTTACAAGGTCGCTCACATTCCCCTGCCATTGCTCGTAAGATGAATTAAATTCTTTTACAATCAGTCCCAGATTGTTAGTGATCTTTATACGGTACGAAGCATTAGTATTGGCATCCTTTGTTGTAACAGCAAGATTAATTACCGAACTTACAGGATTAGGATAAACGCTAACATTATTGCTGGTAATACCATTACTTAATGGAGCATACTCTACAGTAACAACCTTTGAATAGGTTACACTATCATTAACGCCTTGTTGGGCAAGCCGATAAAGATTTTCTCCAACCGCAGGTGAACTGTCCAGGATACCATATTGGCCCTCCCCGCTTGAATGGATGCTACCGATAACATTATAAGTTTTACCTTTATCTATACTGCGTTCAACAGTGAAGTTGGTATAGTTTTGCTCGTTTATAGCAGACCATGTTAACTGCACCTGCCTTACGATTGACGAAGATATTTTTGTTGCTGAAAAACTAAGCAACTGATAAGCCTCTGAAGGAATTTGACCAATAACAAGCACAAAACGGTTGGCGCCAAAAGAGCTTGTATCTGTCTTGTTTATGGTAAAACTGTAAACTGCGGTTTTACGCATATCTACTGTATCATGCGCATATTTATCGATGAGCGATAAGCCATACACATCCGGAACAGCAGCTATATCTTTAATGTTCAGCTTATATGATCCACTAACAGTTGCATTAACATTTAATGAAATTGTTTCACTTTTGGTTGGTAAAGGCACTGTGTTAATTGCTAATGCAACATGATCACTTGACATACTTGCTAAACTAACTGTTCCGAAACCTTGTTTATATGGCGCATCAATGTTTGCATTGTAGGCTGTAGTTGCACTGCTGTTGAAATGAATGATAATATCATCCGTGTTAACAGAGTCGGCAGCAACCTGAAGACGCAGATATTGGTTGCTTGCATAATTTACAGGTATTCCCATCAGAAGATTATTCCCTGTTACCTGTGTGTTCACCTTTGCCGATTCATTAAATACAAGTTGCGCTGAAGAGTTTGTAGCAATTACAAAAAATCCCTGACCAGAAGGCAATATACTGCTTGTATTGTGCGTGCCTACTCCACCACTACCTGCAATATAAACCCCGAAATTTTTACTTACAGGATCAAGTACATAAATGATATTCCGAATATTGCTGCCATAAATACCCGATGTTGATGTGGTAGTATTGAACAAATCCCAATTAATTGAGCTGGCATAAGGGTTGCCTACCAGGTTATATCCTCTTATCGTATCGTTACCTGTGGTAGTAGTGTATCCCAAATTAGCTGAAGACGGTGTATACCAGTCATGCACCGTTATTTGTCCTTGGTTTAATCCTCCAGTAGCCGTTAAAATAGTATTTTCAGGAGTTGAATAAGGAGCTGTTGTTTTGCTGGCAAGACTTGTGCTTCGGTTTCCTCTGAAGAAAAATAAGAATCCATCGCCAACAGGAAGATTATAGCTGCCAGCATCGCCATCAATCAAATAAGTAGGAGAAGTAGTGATATTGTTTACACCCCTGAAATTACCGCTCATAAAAGATGTACCCGATGGAGCTAAATTTTCACGGTAAAAATACAATGTGGGATTGCCAGCCTTATCAAAACCACCAGTTGTACCTGTAGTACCAGTTATATAGCATGATTTCTGTACATAATTTATGCTGTAGACATTATTAGAGGCTACAGTTGAAGCATATACAGGCGACGATAGTAAGCGGTAACCACGATATATTAAGCTGCCACCCTTAAGGA
>JBQCEA010000008.1:0-5257 GCA_051960695.1 Mucilaginibacter sp.
TAATTGCGATACAATCACACGCTCAGCGCCATTAATAACGAATGTGCCTTTAGGTGTCATGTATGGGATGGTTCCCAGGTACACGTCCTGTACGATGGTCTCGAAATCTTCGTGCTCAGCATCATTACATGATAAACGAAGCTTAGCCTTCAGCGGCACACTGTACGTTAAGCCGCGCTCGATACACTCGCGTATATCATAACGTGGCGGGTCGATAAAATAGTCAAGAAACTCTAAAACGAAGATGTTCCTTGAATCTGAGATCGGAAAGTTTTCGGCAAACACTTTAAACAAGCCTTCTTTATGACGGTTGTCTGAGGTGGTTTCCAACTGAAAAAATTCCTGGAAAGATTGCAACTGAACATCAAGAAAATCTGGATAATCCAATACTTTCCTGCTGGTTGCAAAATTTACTCTTTGATTATTTTGGTTTGCCAAGGGATTATAATTTTAGTTTATTAATAAACTTTTGTAGATGCTTTGCAGATGTGAGACGTGAGATTTGCGACTTGAGAAAATATGAACAGATCTAATACCATTTAAACAACATTGGTAAAAACCCAATAACCCATATCTTTGTTTCCCACATCTAAACTTCACATCCAATTATTATAAACGACAATAGACCCCGACCAAAACGGTCGGAGTCTGATGTTATTATGCTTTATTGAAGTTATTTAACTTCAACTACAGCTCCGGCTTCTTCTAATTGTTTTTTCAGAGCTTCAGCTTCTTCTTTAGTTACACCAGTTTTAACTTCTTTTGGTGCGCCGTCAACAAGATCTTTAGCTTCTTTCAAACCTAAGCCGGTAAGGTCTTTTACTAATTTAACTACTGCTAATTTCTGACCTCCAGCTTCTTTCAGGATCACGTCAAATGCAGTTTGAGCAGCTTCAGCAGCAGGAGCAGCTTCGCCACCGCCAGCAGCAGGTGCAGCTACGGCAACAGCTGCAGCAGCTGGTTCAATACCGTACTCATCCTTTAATATCTGAGCTAATTCGTTAACTTCTTTTACTGTTAAGTTTACTAACTGTTCAGCAAATGATTTTAAATCTGCCATTTTATCTTAATTTTTACTTTTAATACTTTGTTGTTTAATTGCGGACTTTCCAGGTGCCCGTTAACCTCTTTCTTGTAATGTTTTAACAATTCCCGCCAGTTTATTTCCGCCTGATTGCAAGCCAGAAATAACATTTTTAGCCGGTGATTGCAGTAATCCAATGATCTCTCCGATCAGTTGTTCCTTAGATTTCAAGTTAATTAAGGTATCCAACTGGTTGTCGCCAATAAATACTGACTGATCGATATAAGCTGCTTTTAAGATCGGCTTCTCACCTGTTTTTCTCAATTGTTTGATCAGCTTTGCCGGAGCATTACCTGATTTTGAGAACAGGATGGATGAAGAACCTTTTAATACATCATATATCGGGCTGAAATCGCCACCGGCAGCTTCCATAGCTTTCTTAATTAAGCTATTTTTAGCAACCTGCATGGTAATCTCATTCTCGAAACATTTACGACGGATATCGTTTACTTTTGCAACCGTAAGATCAGCAGTATCAGTAATATAGAAGTTACCGTACTCTTTGATCTGTTCAGCAAGGGCAAGAACAAGCTCGTGTTTTTCTTCTTTATTCATGATTAGATCCCCGCTACTGTTTTAGTTTCAATTTCGATTCCTGGCGACATAGTTGAAGAGATATGTATACTCTTGAAATATGTTCCTTTAGCTGCTGAAGGCTTCAATTTTGAGATGGTTTGCAATACTTCCAAAGCATTCTCATAAATTTTATCAGCAGGGAAAGATACTTTTCCTATTGAAGCATGAATGATACCGGTTTTGTCAACCTTAAAATCTATCTTACCGCCTTTTACTTCAGTTACTGCCTTACCAACTTCGGTAGTTACAGTACCTGACTTAGGGTTAGGCATGAGGTTACGCGGACCGAGAATACGACCCAAACGACCTACTTTAGCCATAACACTTGGCATAGTGATGATAATATCAACATCAGTCCATCCACCTTCAATCTTGGCAATATAATCATCCAAACCTACGAAATCTGCACCTGCATCCTTTGCTTCTTGTTCCTTATCCGGAGTACAAAGCACCAATACACGTACAGTTTTGCCGGTTCCATGAGGCAATGTTGCGATACCACGTACCATTTGATTGGCTTTACGTGGATCAACGCCAAGACGCACATCGATATCTACAGAAGCATCGAATTTGGTAGTAGTAATATCCTTTACCAAAGAAGATGCATCCTGCAATGAGTATGCCTTGTTAGCCTCAATTTTGGAGAGTGCCGTTTTTTGATTTTTTGTTAATCTTGCCACTGTCTTAAACTGATTTGTATAAATTAATTGTTCCAGGGAGCTGTACCTGATACAGTGATCCCCATACTACGGGCAGTACCTGCCACCATTTTCATGGCCGATTCTACTGTGAACGCATTCAAGTCCTGCATTTTATCTTTTGCTATGGTTTCAACCTGGCTCCAGTTTACACTGGCAACTTTTTTACGGTTTGGCTCAGCAGACCCGCTTTTAATACCAGATGCTTCCATTAACTGGATAGCTACCGGCGGGGTTTTGATGATAAAATCAAAAGACTTGTCGACATAAACAGTAATAACCACAGGTAACACTTTGCCAGGACGATCCTGGGTACGTGCATTGAACTGCTTGCAAAACTCCATGATGTTAACACCTTTCGCACCCAATGCAGGGCCAATTGGTGGTGATGGATTTGCAGCGCCGCCCTTTACTTGTAGTTTTACTAACGCACCGACTTCTTTTGCCATTTTAATTTAATTTGTTAATTACTCAATGTTAGTAAGTGGAAGCTATGTAACATTTAAGCTCTTACGAGCAGTGATCAGAGATTGGAGATTAGTGATTAGGTAATCTCTTGCTCAATTTATCAGCCACTCTTAATATTTTTATTCCGGTGATCAGTCCCACTAATCTCTAATCTCCGGCTTCTAATCTCTATTCCTTCTCTACCTGCATGTAATTCAATTCAAGCGGCGTACGGCGCCCGAATATCTTTACCATTACTTTTAGTTTCTTCTTTTCTTCGTTAACCTCTTCTATTACACCGCTGAAACCATTGAACGGACCGTCCATTACCTTCACGTTCTCGCCAACGTAATACGGAACGTTCATTGTTTCGCCCTGGCTGCTCATCTCGTCCACCTTACCCAATATGCGGTTAACTTCAGATTGACGCAGTGGCTGTGCATTTCCGGCTTTATCACCAAGGAAACCGATAACGCTGTTAATATTTTTTATAATGTGTTCTAATTCACCATCTAAAGCAGCTTCCATCAAAACATATCCCGGGAAAAAGTTGCGTTCTTTAGCTATCTTCTTTCCATCGCGCATTTGATAATATTTTTCGGTAGGTATTAAAACCTGTGGAACCAAATGGCTAATGCCAAGGCGGTTAACCTCAGCATCAATATATTGCTTTACCTTTTTTTCCTTGCCGCTAATGGCCCTTACAACATACCACTTTAATTGATCGCTCATTCGTACAATTAGGTTAATGATGTATAAAATTTATCGAGTACAAAATGAATTATCTGGTCCATACCGAATATTAATAGCGCAATAATGATAGATGCGATTAACACAACTATTGCACTTTGCGTTAGCTCACGCCAGGTCGGCCATGTTACCTTCTGGGTTAACTCTATGTATGACTCTTTAATGTATTCTGCTACTCCAGCCATTTTTGTTTCTTTATTATGCACGGGCACAAGGATTCGAACCCTGATCAAAGGTTTTGGAGACCTCTATTCTACCATTGAACTATGCCCGTTCTTATTAAATTCTTTAATTTCCCTTTTTGTAAACAAAGTACTTAGCCCTATTTAGCTAAGTACTTTGCAAGAAATTAACCTAACCAGTTTCCCATTTCTGGGAGAAAAAGGCGGTTTATTTTAAGATTTCAGTTACCTGACCTGCACCTACGGTACGACCACCTTCACGGATAGCGAAACGTAAGCCTTTTTCCATTGCAATAGCGTTGATCAGCTTTACAGTGATGGTAACGTTATCACCAGGCATAACAATTTCTACACCTTCTGCTAAACCGATCTCGCCGGTAACGACAGTAGTACGGAAATAGAATTGAGGACGGTATTTGTTGAAGAATGGAGTGTGACGGCCACCTTCAGCTTTTGATAATACGTAAACTTCTGCTTTGAAATCAGTGTGAGGAGTTACTGAACCTGGTTTGCAGATAACCATACCACGGCGGATATCAGTTTTCTCAATACCACGTAACAATAAACCTACGTTGTCACCAGCTTCACCGCGATCAAGGATCTTGCGGAACATTTCAACACCAGTTACAGTTGATTTCAAGTTTTCAGCACCCATACCCAGGATGTCAACAGCATCACCAGAGTTGATTACACCACGCTCAATACGGCCGGTAGCAACAGTACCACGACCGGTGATTGAGAACACGTCTTCAACCGGCATCAGGAATGGAAGATCGGTCAGACGTGGAGGGATTGGAATGTAGCTATCTACAGCTTCCATCAATTCCATGATCTTTTCAACCCATTTAGGGTCACCGTTCAAGCCACCTAAAGCTGAACCTTGGATTACAGGGATATCATCACCAGGGAATTCGTAGAATGATAATAATTCACGAACTTCCATTTCAACTAATTCTAACAGATCCGGATCGTCAACCATGTCAACTTTGTTCATGAAAACAACAAGCGCAGGTACACCTACCTGACGAGCTAACAGGATGTGCTCACGGGTTTGAGGCATAGGACCATCAGTAGCAGCAACCACTATAATCGCACCGTCCATCTGAGCAGCACCAGTAACCATGTTCTTTACATAGTCAGCGTGTCCCGGGCAGTCAACGTGAGCATAGTGACGTTTTGCAGTTCAATACTCAACGTGCGCAGTGTTGATAGTGATACCACGCTCTTATTCTTCAGGAGCTGAGTCGATTGAATCGAAAGAACGAGCCTCAGATAAACCTTTGTCAGCCAATACCTTGGTAATAGCTGCGGTAAGGGTTGTTTTACCGTGGTCAACGTGACCGATGGTACCGATATTCAAGTGCGGCTTACTGCGGTCAAATTTTTCTTTTGCCATGATTTATAAACTTTTGTAGGTTAATTTTATTTTTAATTGTCGTTTTTTATACGCCGAGCCAATGATGGGATTTGAACCCATGGCCTCTTCCTTACCAAGGAAGTGCTCTACCCCTGAGCTACAT
>JBQCEA010000009.1:0-2591 GCA_051960695.1 Mucilaginibacter sp.
AATGCAATTTGCACTGGAAAAACAACGCGAGGAAGCCGAGCGCATGCACGAACTGGATCTGATGAAGATACGCTTCTTTACCAACGTGAGCCATGAGTTCCGTACGCCGCTTTCATTGATCATGGCGCCTGTAGACAAGATATTGAAGCAGGTAAAAGAACCTGATATACAGCGCCAGTTACAGATGGTGAACCGCTATGCGCGCCGTTTGCTCAATTTAGTGAACCAACTGTTGGATTTCCGTCGAATGGAATACCAGGAACTCAAATTGCACGAGAAATCGGGGGATATTATCAAATTCATCAGGGAACTATCGTATTCTTTTAATGACATCGGCGAGCAAAAGCATATCTCCTTCATGTTCGATACTGAGATTGAAGAGTTTTATACCAGTTTTGACCATGATAAGATCGAACGTATCATCTTCAACCTGTTATCAAACGCATACAAATTTACGCCGCAGGGCGGGCAAGTAAGCGTGCTGCTGAATGTGCTTGAAAAAGATGATAAAGAGAGCCGCTTGCTCGAAATTAAGGTAATTGATACCGGTATCGGTATTCCTGAAGATAAGAAAGAGAAGATATTCGAGCCGTTCTTCCAGAATGATATACCCGGCTCAATGCTTAATTTAGGTAGTGGCATAGGCCTGTCCATTACTAAGGAATTTGTAAGGCTGCATGGGGGGCGTATTATAGTAGAGAGTGAGTTTAACCAGGGTAGTTGCTTTACGGTTCTGCTGCCGGTACAGGAGCTGGACAGATCACTGTTTATTGATACGCCTACTACAATTGAGCATGACCTGGCGTATGTGCCAGAGGTAAACACGCACAAGCCTATAGGTAACAATACCCGTGATGCTAAAAAACCAACCATATTGCTGGTTGAAGATAATGAGGACTTCCGTTTCTATATCAAGGATAACCTGAAGGATTTCTTCAATATCATTGAGGCTGAGAATGGTAAAAAAGGCTGGCAAAAGGCGCTTTCCATGCATCCTAATTTGGTCGTAAGCGATATCAGCATGCCGGAAATGAGCGGTATCGATCTCTGCATGAAATTAAAGGGCGATAGCCGCACTTCGGCCATCCCGGTTATATTGCTGACGGCCCTTATTGGCGAGGAACAGCAGTTGAAGGGCTTGGAAACAGGCGCTACCGATTACATGACCAAACCTTTCAATTTTGAAATACTGCTCTCCAAGATCAGAAATATCCTGAGCCAGCAGGAACACATGCGCAAAACTTACCAGAAACAGGTTGAGGTATCGCCGACCGAGGTGCATGTGGATTCTCCGGATGAGCAGTTCCTTAAAAAAGTGCTGATGCTTATTGATAATAATATATCTAACCCTAATTTCTCTGTCGAGGAATTGAGCGACGAAATGTTTGTAAGCAGGTATACGCTTTATAAAAAGATATTGGCGCTAACCGGCAAAACACCTAACGAACTGGTGCGCTCAATGCGTTTGAAAAGAGCTGCCCAATTACTCGAAACAGGCCACCTTACTATTTCGCAGGTAGGGCATAAGGTAGGCTTCAAAAGCCAGAAGTATTTTGTAAAAGCATTTAAATCCGAATACAATACAATACCTTCCCGTTATGCAGAAATGCAAAGCCCTTCTAAAGAGTGACCCACTGCAACCGATTGCCTGTAATACATTTTTAGCTTTTTTTACTAACGCTATTTTATCGTTTTAAAAAGTTTTTGGCTTGCCAATTGGGGGTGTATTTGTGTATTTTAGTGGGCTTTTTTCGTTAATTTATTAATTAACTTATTGATTTTTAATTGCTTGTATCAGGTTGACATTTGTGCCCCTATTTATACACAACCGCGAATGTGATAGCATATAGATTTACCTCCGATATAATGAAAATTTAACAGCATAATGCATCGCTGTTAGATGATATAAACTTAAAAGCCATTTTAAAATTTAGCGCAGCAGCAATTAAGCCCCGAAGGTTTTTTGTTGCACATGCTCAGGCGATCTGTAAAAGTACAGGCCGCCGGGCTTGTCGCAATGTTTTAGGAAAGGCAATAAAACAAGCATCTAAGTCAAACCAATTTATAAACAAACTCATTATGGGAAAATTTCTACGAATGGTATTGCTGTTCTCTTCCTTTCTGATCTGCACCGCGGCGGTGGCGCAGAATGCAGGAACAGCGATCAATGGAACAGTAACTGATGACAAGGGGATAACGCTCCCCGGGGCAACAGTATCTGTAAAGGACAGTAAGGTAAGTACTGTAACCGATGTGAACGGGCACTATACTATCTCGGTGCCAGCTGGCGGTAAAACTCTCGTTTTCAGTTTTATCGGTATGGAGAAGAAAGAGGTGCTGATAGGCAACAGAACTACTATCAATGTATCGCTTGCATCAACCTCTACCGCTTTAAGTGACGTGGTGGTTATTGGTTACGGTACGCAAAAGAAGGGCGACGTAAACGGCGCTATTTCATCGATCTCAGCAAAGGAGATACAGGATATACCGCAGCCCAGTGTCGACCAACTGATACAGGGTAAAGCTGCAGGTGTAACCGTTACGCAGAATAGCGGTCAGCCGGGCAGTGCAACATCTGTGCATATACGCGG
>JBQCEA010000010.1:0-3456 GCA_051960695.1 Mucilaginibacter sp.
GTAATATTTCAATCTTGGTACTCCTGCTCAAAAAATTAAGGCGCTGAGCCTTCTGAAAAATTTCTTCATTAAAGATCTGGAAATAATTGAGGAGGCAGTGGTGTAAATATTCGTTTATCAATAATTCATCCTGCAAACCACGATCCAGATGTTGTTTCAGGTGATTTACATTGAAAAAAAGATCACCCTTGAAAGGATAGATCGTTTCGTCAAATTCATGTTCGTACCGGTTAATAAACGTATTTTTATTCATGTTCAGCAAGGCTTCATCTTTAAGCTGCCAGCCATTTCTAAAGTCCTGCAAAAATTTGTCGTCAAAACTAATCCCTAAGGATTGTACGGGGATGGCGCTCTCTACAGTACTGGTATAGTGCGTTCCCTTATTTAGTATCAGGAACGAATCTGTATGAATGGAAAGCTGCCTTTTACCAATGTTATATCGCTCATTACCGCTAAAGACAAACCGGATACTGAAATCAGAAGTAGTTTGCTGATTATAAGTATTGCGTGTTCCGCTATATATAACATTATTGTTCTTCAGTGTTCTCGCGTATTCCATTTTAGGTCAGGTTATAATTACGTTCTTCAATTAATAGACACCGGTTGCCGGATGGATCAGTAAATTCGGCCTTTAGTCCTGTGGGCGTATATTGCGGTTCGTTATAAAATTGAATTCCTGCCAGCTTTAGATTGTGGTAATCGTTCAGGCAATCGTCTGTACTTACTACGATATTGCATTTTTTATTGCCATAGCCGCAGTCTTTCGCAATCAAAATAAAGATGTCAGGGCTTGTTGTTTGCATCACGACACACTCCTGGGAAACCAGTATATTCTTTTTGTCGTACACTTCAAATCCAAGATTATCGGCAAAGAATCGCACCTGGCTTTCTATGTCTTCAGTAAATATGGGTATGTATTTGATTTTCATAAAATTCACTGTAATAACTGGGTTATTGGTGCCAGAAAACACGGTATCGGCAAGGACAAAAGGGGCAATCCGGCAGTGTGAGATCAGTTAATGCCAAGAGAATAACCAAAGATAAGGCTACAAAAAGGAGTGGCGTATACCCCCAATTGGGTGAATTTTTAAGAAAAAATATTAATTTTTTGGTCAGGATAAGGCTTAAAGGGCTAAAGTCACCCCGGTGAGCGAGGTGACTTTAACTTTTGGAAATTGTAGATCGGTTATGTTGTTAATTGTTCGCAATTACTTTTTCGCTTGGGGCACCTGGCTCTTTGTCATTAAATATCTTGTATACCTGGGCTATCTTCCATTGCCTGTCGTCGTTTTTTTCAAGCACCACAAAATTTTGCTGTAAGCAGTTGTCATAGCAAAAATCAATACGGACCATAACCAATGCACTGCTTTTGGCAATTACTTCATAGGCCGCTTTGCAATTTTGCTTTAAACCGCCCGTCTCTTTCATATTTGCGACAATGTCCGGTTTATTTTGAACAATGACTTTTTCCGCCCTGGGAATTTTAAACGTGGCGTTATCATCCATTATGGTTTTCAGCATTTTGCAATTCCCATTCATATAACTTTCAATGTATGCCTTTATTACTGTGTCATAATCGCTGGCTTTTGGCCCAGCATATGCTGAAATACTGAAGGCTGCCAATATCCCTATCAGGTAAGCCTTTAAAATTGTGATTTTCATTTTATTTATGATTTACCACAAATTTCAGCAGCACATCCATGGGACAATATGCTTATTAAACCATTTAATGTGCTATAATGACCATTTGCTAAAGGCCGGCACACACCTTGCTGAATTTGACAGTGAGTTAGGTGCCAAAAAAATCCGACAAAGCTTGATTTTATAAGCCTGTCCGATTCGGTAGCGGGAGCAGGACTCGAACCTACGTCCGCCAGCTGGCGGATATGAGCCCGGCGAGCTACCAGATATAAAAAAGAAAAAGGGATTGACTTTCTTCAACCCCTTTCGGTAGCCCGAACAG
Organism: Mucilaginibacter sp.; assembly: GCA_051960695.1. Classification (GTDB taxonomy): domain Bacteria; phylum Bacteroidota; class Bacteroidia; order Sphingobacteriales; family Sphingobacteriaceae; genus Mucilaginibacter. The sequence continues at coordinate 1,964 of JBQCEA010000010.1, forward strand.
GACTCGAACCTACGTCCGCCAGCTGGCGGATATAAGCCCGGCGAGCTACCAGATATAAAAAGAAAAAGGGATTGACTTTCGTCAACCCCTTTCGGTAGCGGGAGCAGGACTCGAACCTACGACCTTCGGGTTATGAGCCCGACGAGCTACCAACTGCTCCATCCCGCACTCTATTTCCAACTAAAATCAGTTAATTCCTTCTTTTAATTGGGACTGCAAAGGAACAAATTTTATCTTTGCAGTCCAAATATTATTTTAAAATTTTTATGGGGCATAAAGCAGGGTTTGTAAGTATCATCGGGAAACCGAACGCGGGTAAGTCGACCCTGATGAATGCATTGGTGGGCGAAAAGATGTCTATCATCACTCCTAAAGCGCAGACTACCAGGCATCGTATACTCGGTATCGTGAACCATGAGGATTATCAGATCGTGTTCTCGGATACACCAGGTATCATTAAGCCGCACTATGCCTTGCAGGAAACCATGATGCACCAGGTAAATGGTTCGCTGGTGGATGCCGACGTACTGCTGCTGGTTACCGACATTAACGAAAAGTACGATGAAAGCGATGTTATTGAGAAGTTGCAAGGCTCGTTTGCACCGTTGGCGGTTATCATCAATAAGATCGATAAGTCTGACGAGGAAACGGTGAAGCAAAAGGTGGATTATTGGCAGAAGAAACTGAACCCGAAAGCCATATTCGCCATATCGGCCCTGCACGATCACAATATTGCTGCGGTAATGAACTTTGTGATGGACAATCTGCCGGAGCATCCGGCTTATTATGAAAAGGATTTTCTGACAGACCGTAACGACCGTTTTTTTGCTTCGGAGATCATCCGCGAGAAGATCTTCAAGATATACGAAAAGGAAATTCCGTACAGTACAGAAGTAATTATTACAGCCTTTAAGGAAGGCGATGAATTATACCGTATCAGTTCAGAGATCATTGTGGAGCGCGACTCGCAAAAGAATATCCTGATAGGCAAAGGCGGTGAAACTTTAAAAAAAGTGGGCACCTATGCACGGCAGGATATGGAGGAATTTTTCCAGAAAAAAGTGTTCCTGGAAATGTTTGTGAAGGTGATCCCCGATTGGCGCACCAAAAAGAATTATCTGAAGAAATTCGGGTATGAAGATTAGATATTAGATTTGAGACGTGAGATTTGAGAACCGCTCCAGCGGCTATCAATATCAGCCTCAAAGCTTCGCAATAAAAACAGATAAGAGGTTAAGTGTGAACGTCTCACATCTTAAGTCTAAAAGAAATATGAGCAATATAGTAGCCATAGTGGGCAGGCCCAACGTCGGCAAATCAACTTTATATAACCGCCTTACCGAAACGCGTAAAGCCATTGTCGACGATTTCAGCGGTGTAACGCGCGACAGGCATTACGGCGTAGCCGAATGGACCAACCATACATTTACTGTAATAGATACGGGTGGCTATGTAGCTAATTCGGAAGATGTTTTTGAAACAGCTATACGCGA
>JBQCEA010000011.1:0-3800 GCA_051960695.1 Mucilaginibacter sp.
ATCTAATTCGGAATATTACATAAAGGGAACCTTAAACGGCCAGGTATGGAACTGGCAGGTACCGACTGACCTGAGTGGTTATGTAGTAGGCTCAAGCGCCGCTGTATCCAATGACCAAGGCACCATATCAGGTGGCCTTACTGCTTTAGTTTCAGCCGCATCCGGCCTTCAACCACAATTCGGGATCGAGCTCAAAACCTTTACCAAAAAAGAGGATGAGGATGCCCCGGCTATTTTCAACGCTTTTGTTACTACCGGCTCGTGGACCTATGCAAACACACTGGATTATACAACCGGTACCAAATCAGTTGTGGTTTACTATACGGACAGCAACGGGAAGACATATTCCAGCATAGGCTCACAAAGCGGGAGCAGCATGAGTATTATATCTGCAAAACCAGTACCAGGAAGCGTATATAATTCCGATTCCGGCCTGAAGGTTAAACTCACATTTAGCTGTAAATTATACCCTACGGACGGAACCGGTAATACCTTAACAATAACCAACACTGAGGCAACCGTGTTTTTCGACGAGCAACTTATTGATTATTAAACATCCGTCACGATAGTCATTAATGCGCCCTGTTTTGTTCGTTTTCAGCACCGCTCAGGTAAACCCATTGATATCCTTTCTTGCTGCATTGTCTATAAATCAATATTTCTAAATAAATTTGATACGGCTACGAATAAATCTTAAATCGATTATTATCTACAATATACTTCCTGCTTTGGACCCAACTCAATCTTATTACATGAACAGAATATCAATTTTACTCATATTGTGCTTTTTTAGCTGCTATGCCTGGAGTCAGGACAACGTCGTTCCTTACTATGAGAATTACGGAAAGGTCACAAAAGCAGAATTAAATTTACAGGAATGTGGTTTTGAAAAGGATGCCAATGCTGAAATACTTTTTGACAAAGCGAATTACAGCTTAAGCTTAATGGAAGTTAATATAATAAGACATATCCGCATAAAAATTTTTAACTCCAATGGTGAAAAATCAGCTTCAATAGAAATACCTTATGTTAACATTAATGATATAGAAACTATAAATGACTTGAAAGCTGAAACGATCAATTATGAGAGAGATAGTATTAAATACACACCGATTAATAAAAACAACTTCTATATTGAAAAATTAAACAAGTATGTATCTGTAATCAAATTTGCATTTCCGTCAGTAAAGCCGGGTTCTATTATTGAATTTGAATATAGATGGCATTCTAAATCCCCCCAAGATATACCGCGCTGGCAATTTGAGAATAATCTTCCAACACGGTACAACCAAATGTCATACATGTATGAGCTTATTAAGATGAATACCTATGTAACCAAGCGCTTGCCGTTTGCAATCGACACCTCATTATTTGACCAGCACAATAAGCCCATTCTGAATTCTCATGTTTGGGCTATGGTTAATGTACCTTCTGTGAAAAAAGAGCCATATATGAGTCCGGCTGAAAAAAACAGGCAGAGCGTAACACTCGCACGATTTGCAGGAATTGGTATAGATTATTCCAAATTAAATATTTTGAAGAATGAGTTATTTGGGGGCCAGATGGATGCCAATCTAACAATTGGAAAAAAAGACAAATTTATTGACAGCGTAAAAGCCCTTAATGACTATGATAAAAAAATAGAATATGTTTTCAATCGCATTAAAACGAATATGAGCTGGGATGGCATAAATTACTGCACAGCAACCAAAGGCGTAGAGAAAGCCTGGAAAGAGAAAACCGGCAATTCCACCGAAATAAATCTTGTTTTATATAATTTTTTGCAGCAAGCTGGTATAAGATCGTATCCCATGCTTATAAGTACCCGCGACCACGGAGCTATTGATACAAGTAACCTCTCTTTATCAAGTTTTAATAAAACAGTCGTTTATGTTCCGCTTGCAGATAGTTCTTATTATGTCCTTGATGCTTCAAAAAAGCGAAATGTTTTCAATATAAAACCAACCGATGCACTAAATACCTGGGGAATAATCATAGATGAGTTTAGTAATAATAAAGCAGCATCAGTTAAAAGGATTTCGGCTACCACCTCTTCTTTACAACAAGTTTATGTAGATGCCGAGATTAAGCCAGACGGCACATTGGCTGGTACTTCAACGGTAACCAATTACAATTACAACCGACTAAATGAATTGAGACTTTACGATTACGCCGGGAAAGATAAATACATTGATTCTATTAAGAGGGTCAATCATAATTTAAAGATCATTTCTTTCAAACAGGAAAATGTGGATGATGATACGCTTCCATTGGTGCAAAGTTTCAATTTCGAAATGAACTTATCAGATCCTGACCCGACTTATATTTATATCAATCCTAATTTATTTTCATCACTGCAAACAAATCCGTTTATAAAAGAAGATCGCTCTTCTGACATCGATATGGCTTATTGCAGCAATTATAAATTATTTGGAACTTATAAAATACCTCAAGGCTATATGGTGACAGCATTACCAAAGGCTATGACATTAACAATGCCTGATAAAAGCATCACATTTAACCGACTAGTATCCGAAGAAAATAATAATATCACGGTTAGGTATACAATTACTCATAAAAGGAGTTACTATGCAGTAGGAGAGTATGGTAACCTCTACCAGTTTTACAAGCAATTGAATGAAATGCTGAATGAGCAAATTGTGCTGAAAAAAAGCTAATCCGTCATATTTGCACCTTTGTTTTTTATAAATTATTCAGCTTATGACATTAATGCGCCCGGTTCTGCTCACTTTCAGCACCACCAGTATCACGTTTTGGCGGCGTATTGGTTGACTTACCAAAACTGTAAGTAAATGCCAATGTTGCCACGCGCGTATCTATAAAGTTATGAAACGTTGCTGTTGCTCCTGCAATACTGGTAATGGTACCGCTTGGATTAAAGGTGTGAAAGATGTCCCGCATATTTAACTTGATGGAACCCTTATTGTTCAATACCTTCTTCTGGATTGCTGCATTCAACATGCCTTTAGGCAGCGTAATAAACTGGCCATACGTACCGCCGCTATCATAAAAACCGCTTAGCTCGGCGCTCCAGCCGTGTGAAAAAGTGAACTGGTTACTACCGTTACCAGCAAATGTAACCTGCGACTGGTTGAGGTAGCCGGTATAAAATGGTCCCTGGTAAGTATTCCGGTAAACCTCGGCATATAAGTTCACAGTCCACCATTTGGCAGGCTGGAGATTAGTATTCACAGAAAAATCCAATACCTTTTGCTGGCCTATATTGCCGGTAGTGCTGATAAATACATTACCGCTCCGGTGAATAGTTTCACCCTGAACATCGGTTGTATAGTTATAAGCGAGAGCAACGGTAAACAAACTCCGATAGCTATACGCCAGTTTATAATTATCGGTGAACTGCGGTTTCAGGAAGGGGTTGCCAGAAAAATAGGTGTACTCATCCACAAAAAAAGTAAATGGGTTCAGGCTTCCGTAATTTGGCCTGCCTATGCGACGCCCGTAAGAAAGTACTAATACATTATGGGCGGCCGTATCCAAATTATAGGAGAAATAAGCGGTTGGAAACAAGTCCGTATAATGGTTCGTAAATGACGAGTCTGGTCTTTCCGCATTTCCCAGCTGGTGCCCGTTGCCATTTGTATTCTCTACCCGCAGACCTGTTTGCAAAGAGAACCGCTTCCAGCTCTTATTAAAATTCAGATAGGCAGCATTTATATTTTCTTTGTACAAAAACCGGTTGGTACTGTTATAATCAATGGTGCTTACTCCATTTACCACATTAAAATAGTTTGCCGCATTGTCGGTATTCACATAGCTGC
>JBQCEA010000012.1:0-2839 GCA_051960695.1 Mucilaginibacter sp.
ACTTGAACAGCAGCAGATTAAATACACCTATAGAGAAGACATGTCTAACCTTGCATTGGATTATTCTTCAAACAGTTCATTCAACATTGATACGGATGTTTCTGCTGGTGGTGCATTAACTCAGACTTTGGGTGTACCTGCCAGCGGTAAACTGACCATTGATTTTGCAGGGAGCAATGGGATCTTATTTCAATCAACCGGTGTAAAAAAAAGAGTGATCGATAACCTAGCTGATGTCGAAGCTGTGGTGTTAAATAGGTATGCATCCAAAGCCTGGCCAAAGGAATGGGTTGTTATCAGTGAGATAGTATTAACAGACCACGCTACGATTATCATTTCAACAAGCAGCAATAACAAAATTGAATTAGGCTGCAGTACACAAATTGATCTTAACGAAATCAAGCTCGCTGACCCAAGGCTAAATCTAAAATTAATAAGTGAAAAAGGCAGCAGCACTAAAATATTTGGCGCTAATAATCTAACGCCTTTTTATCAGGTAAAAGGTATATATGAGCCCTTTTTAAGAAACCCCCAATTCAGAAAACGGGCCGATATAACCGACGATATGGATATGTCAAAAATTACTGACTTGAAATTCGACCCAAGAGAAATTATAAATTAAAAAGTTACGCATGCCAGAGAACGATATCAAAGAGGAATCTTCTATAGAATACTTTGAAGAAAAGCCTAAAGGGCTATCCGACATAACATCAAATTTAAAGACTGGCAACTGTATATTGGTTTTGGGGCCAATGTTTGGCATCAATATGCATGAAAGACCAATCTATGAAACCATTCAGGATTATCTGCGCGAAGAAGACGAATCCTTATTGCTCGACGATGAATTTCAAAATTTATACTTAGTTGAGAAAATGGATTCTTATGATCAAACAGAAATAGAGGAAATGATTTATCGTGCATACGAACGGCTCACAGCAGACAAATTATACAAATTTTCAAAAGATGATGAAACCGGCAGCGATGAAGATCTCTATGAAAAATTGACTAAAATAAGGTTCAGTGCTTTTATAAATTTTACGCAAGATATTTTTTTAAATAAAGCTTTTGATAGCAAGAATCTGAACTACCAATTTACTTACCTTTCAATTTATCAAACACAAAAAGAATTTGAAAAGCTTTCAACAGATTCCGAAGACCAGAAAGCTCCATTTATTTATAATTTATTTGGGCATTATCAGCATAAGCAATCGCTTATTTATAGTTATGACCGATTTTATAAATTCTTTTTCAAAACACTCTCAGAAAATAATGAAAGCAGTATATATCCGCCTGAGATAGTAAAAAGGCTTTCTGAAGCCAGGATATTTATTTTGTTGGGGTTTGATCTAAAAAAATGGTACGTACCTATCTTCATTGCCAAACTCTGTAAAATAGGCAGGGAAAATAAGGAGGACAGGCCCATGGTTCTAGCCGCTTTAAATAATACTAATAAAGACAATCTCCCATATGTTAGTTGGTTAACACGATACCCATTAAAATTGAGATTTATAAAAAACAGCTATGATTTTATAAATCAATTATCAAAAATTCCGGGAATATTAAACCAAACGACGATCCATTTGAACGATGATAATGCAGAAAGCGCAAACAATAAGCTGTCTGAAGAAGAAAGAAAAGATTTTTATGAAAGAATCGGCGATGTGAGCGATGATCAGGAATTCTTAAACCTAATTAACGGGTTAAAATCAGCTTATGAAAATAAACAGAATATAGAGGCTACAAAGTTTATGATTGGTAAAAGGGCTGAATTGCGGATAGCAGTAGCCACCTTTCAGGATAGCGAAGTTACTCCAAAAGAGCATAAGGTAGAGATAGCCGGTATACGAAATAAAATTTTGGACTATATAAGTACAAATTAAACATAGAACCTTATGGCAGATCCGAAATCCAGATATCCAGGCCCAAAGCCTTTCACTGATAAAGACAAAGATCTGTTCTTTGGAAGAGAGCAGGAAAAAGAAGCATTAATTAATTTAATTAAAACCAAAGGGCTAAGTATAATTTTTGGAAGATCAGGCAATGGGAAATCTTCTTTAATCCATGCTGCGTTAGTGCCATATTTTGAAACGGAAAGGTATAAAATTGTTGAACTAAGATTGCAACCTTTCAAGGTATCTGAGTCCAAACGCTTTTTGCTTAAAAATCAGATTATTGGAGAACTAAAAAAGAGCCAGGAATCTAATAACATATATTTAAGCGAAATACTGCCTGAAGATAATGAAACCAGTCTTTGGCAATATTTCAAAACGTCACAATGGGAAGCTAATAAAAAGGGATTTGAAGGTATTATTTTTATAATAGATCAGTTTGAGGAGTTATTCAACTTTCAAGCAGATCAATACAAACAGTTTGCAAAAGAATTTTCGGAAGTTGTTTATAATAGAATACCTTATAGATTTCAAGAAGCGCTTAATGAAAGGATTAAGACAGGAGACGCATTTATAGTTGAAAACAAATATAAGATTGATTTTTTAAGAGGTGATTTCTTTTCAAGTTTTCTGATCGGAATAAGATCTGACAGATTATATCTTTTGGATGAACTTGGCGATGTAATCCCAATTATATTCAATAACAGGTTCAGGCTTGACCATCTGGACTCAACTAAATTGGACGAGGCAATTATCAGACCTGCAAGCCTTATAGGAAATTTCACATCGCCGCCTTTTGAAATTGATAATGAAATAGTAAACGAAATTAAAAATTATCTCTTCGAGGGCGTGGCTTCTACACAAATGGGATACATTGAAACTTTCCAACTCCAGATCATCTGCGGATTTATTGAGCGAAGAGCAATGGAAATTAAGCCGGTGGATGGGAA
>JBQCEA010000013.1:0-5432 GCA_051960695.1 Mucilaginibacter sp.
ATAGTTGATATTTATCAAATATAAACTATATCCTCAATTTTGCTACTAATGCCGCTTATTTTGCCGCCAGCACTGTAAGCTTTTCTATAATTGGCGGTTTGGCAAGCAGCTTATCGGCGTTAGCCATCAGTGCCGAAGCGATCTCGCCGTTCAAATGTGCCTCGCGTCCCTCTTCGGCTTCAAATGTGTCGAAAATGCCAAACGTATAATCATCTATCTGCCAGGCGTACCATGTTACTGTTTTATCTTCTTTTTGAGCCAATGGCAACGCGCTTTTCAAAAAATCTGCCAGTTCCTGTTCCATGCCAGGTTTAGCTTGCAGCCACGCTAATAATGCTACCTGTACCATAGTAATGTTGTTTGTTTAGTGCCTTAACAAAATCAGGCCTTTCATGTTCGTTTAAATAATTGACAAACAGTAAATGTTTCATTGCAATAAAACATTTTGGACTTTTTAGCATTAGTAATACAAGTTCATTTCTTAAACCCAAACACTTAAAGATCATGAAATACGCATTCCTGCTGGGGTCTAATGTATTCATTGTTCCCAGTAACACCGTAAGCTTTACAGACGACAACGAAACAAAGCAATTTTTAAGGATAGTTTCTACCAATCATGATACCCCACCAGATCAGCCGCGCTCTGTTTTAACCATCGATACGGATATAAAAGATGGCGAAGGCCATGCATTGCGCCTAACGGCAAATAAGACTGATGGGGCTACAGACTTTGACATATTGGAACAAACCGATCGTGTATTGATTACCGGGGCCGATGGTATAACCGTTTTGGATGTACACCAGCTGGATGACAGAGCAGCCTCACACCTTGAACATAATATTCTGGCTGAACTGGAAGTACATGCGCCGGTGGCCGTGATCCGGTTAAGGGGTAATTTTATGGTGGGCAGTCTGCATATCGAGATCGACAATGAGAAACTGTTCATTGGCAGCGACTCTTATGGTAATTCGGCACTGGCGGGTAAAGACGACCTTAAGTTTTCGAACGCAGGCGTGCTGCTTTGAGTAGGCTAAAAACAGAAGGATGTCATGTTGTCCATAGAACTCCTTCGGAGAGGCCTCGAAACATGGGGGTGAAAGCCCCTACGCTCACCCTTCGAGAACCTCAGGGTGACATCTATATTAATTAGAATATTTCTGAGAAAATCATAAATGATGTTTTTTACGAAAGGCCAGTACCAGTAAAACCATACGGTTATAAGTATTTAACCCTTCCGGCTGGTTATTAGCCTTTAGAAAGGTATCATAAAAAAGGCTGCTTATCTTTTCCACTTTGCCCTGGTAGGCAAGCCAATATTCACGCTCCCGTTTAAAATCGTTTAATACTACAGGCGATATGCGCTTCTTTAACTCTTTGCGCGCCAAACTGTCCTTCTCTTTTAAGGCGTACATAAACTCCTGCACACCAATATAATAAGATGAATACCTTAGTAATCTGTCGCGCGAATTGATGCCTGCAATAAAACCCACAAAATTAGCCTCATCCTCCGGTCCATAGCCCATTTGGTGCGATAGTTCGTGACATGCCACAAATGGCCGCAAGAAAACCGGCATTTCATAATTTATCTGCGACTCGGAAGTAAAAGGATTATAATAGCCCGAGGTACCAATGTAATTGAGCAGCGGTGTTAGCAATGATGGCTTAATATCCGGGTGATAAGTAGTAAAATTTCCTGAGCTATCGGGCAATTGCTTCACCGCACCGATAGCTGTAACATAAATAGCTTTATTCCTTTCGGCCAGATCGGTTTGCGTTACGCGGCTGCGGCAGGCATTTGCACTATCGATCAGGATAGAAGTGACTGTTTTCAGGTCCTCAGTTGTATAGGTGCTATCCTGCAAGCCCAGTCGTTCACCGGCAGTAGGACGATAATAATTCAATCCCCATAACAGGTAAAAAGCTGCTATAGCTATTTGTACGCCGATGGTGACTCCCAATACAAGCAGCCCGGCTGTTCGCCATTGTTTTTTGATCAGCAGACTGATGAACCTGACAAAAAGATAGATGAGATAGATAATAACGACAATATAAGCCAGGTCGCCAACGCTGAATGGGAATAAATTGAAGACAGGATGAAAAATATGGCAAACCAGGTAATAAAATCCCCGTGAGTAATAATGTTCCACGGCATTTGGATACCCTGCAAACCACATCAGCAGGAAAATAAATACAGCAAGCGCAGCAATAGTTATAATTCTCGCCTTAAAAGGGTTCTTTCGTGATCTTTTAGCCATGTATGAAGGCAAATATAGCGGGGTATACTATATCATTTGCCCGGGTAAATAAAAAAGCCCTCCGTTAACGGAAGGCTTCATATTTATAATTTAGCTTTTCGCGGTTATTTTATACTAACCGGCACAGCCAGGTTTTCCCACATTAAAACAAAGCCGTGGTCGTTCAGCTTAAATACCATACGCTCGTTAAAAGTTTTCGATTTCATCGGCTTCACGGTAGTTACCAAAACATCTTTTGATGGGTCGTCAGTTGTAGAGCCGTCCATCTTGATACCCCATTGCCCAGTTTGGGAATTGAGTATAATTTTCCACTCATTTTCCCCTGGTTCAGTATATAAGCTATATTTTCCGGCAGGCAGGCTTTTGCCGTTTATGGTAATAGCTTTGCTGGTTTCGAAAATAGTGGCCTGGTTGGCGCCAGTACGCCATACCTTACCGTAAGGTACTAATGCGCCCCATATTTTTCTGCCGCGAACCGAAGGGCTGCCATAGTTTATTTTGATCGTTGCACCTGCAACTGTGCCGCTCACGCTATCGCGTGGGCTTGCTTGCTGTTTTTGTCCGATGGCGAAGGTTGTCGCCATCAGGACGGTTGCTAATAGTAATAAAGACTTTCTCATGGTTTTGAATTGATTTTGGTATAAAGATAAACTGAAAATTCGGAGGGTTAAATATGCAAAAAGCACTATTGTGTCGTTAAAATGTTAAAAATTACAGCTACATACCCCATCAATACATCATAAATCAAAACTAATTTCATGGCTGATTGTTTTATTTACAAATCACATTGCAATTAGGAATTGACCGAAAGGTTAAACAATTGTTGTGAGTTTGGCCTCTTGCTGTAATGGCAAGGGGCTTTTTTGTTTACATCCAGCGCGTTAAGTAAATGTAATCGATTTGTTACAATCTATAAAAAATCATATATTCGATAATGGCACAATGATTGCCACCTTATAAACGCATAAGGATCATGTGTGGTGGGAAATATTCTTTGAACCGATCAAAATTTTATCACAGCTAATTCAAACTACCATTATGTCAAAACTTGTAATTATTGATGACGATCCCATTCACCACAAGATCGTACAATATATGCTTACGAAAGACGAGCTCTCAAAAGAAACCACTTATGCTTTTGACGGGAAGCTTGTACTGGATTACCTGGAAGAGAACAGCAATAAGATATATGCCCTTCCGGATTATATATTTCTCGACCTATATATGCCAAACAACAGCGGCTGGGATTTTCTTAACCGCTTCCAGGAGATATATAAAAATTTAAAAAAAGAGATCAAGATATATGTGGTATCTTCTTCAATCTTCCAGATGGACATTAATCGTTCAAAAAACTATCCATTTGTAATATCTTATATCACCAAGCCACTAATGAAGAGTGTTTTTGACGCCATCAGGGGCAGGACGCTTAAACTTACAAGAGCACAGCTAAACTAATTACAGTTAACCACAGACAATAGCTAAAGCCTCGCTGCGACAGCGGGGCTTATTTGTTGCGCAAATTCAAGCTACCCACGTTTGCATTTACGGTTAAACTTGTTTTGTTTTGGCAATTAAAACTGACCACCGATACTGATGAAACAAGACAACAGGCCGCTATATATTCTGTTATTGATGCTGGCCCTTGTAGTGAACTTTTTGGGTATCGATCTTGATTTCTTCAGCAACGACCCCGGCTTATACGCCTCTATTTCCAAAAACCTCATCTACCGGAAAGAATTCTTTGAATTGTTCACTTACAACCTCGACTGGCTGGATAAACCTCATTTTCCATTCTGGATGATATGGGCAAGCTTTAAAATATTCGGCATTTCTGTATGGGCATACCGTTTGCCGGCATTGCTTTTTTTTCTGCAAGGGTTGAGGTACACCTACTTATTCACCCAAAAGTATTATGGGGAAGAAATTGCCTGGATAGCGGTTTTAATTGCAGCAACAGCGCTCAATACCATCATCTGCAATACCGATGTGCGGGCCGAACCTTACCTGATGGCTTTGATCGTAGGCAGCATTTTCCATATTGACCGGCTGGAAGAACGATTCAATTTTAAAGACCTGCTGCTTGGTGCACTATTGACGGCCTGCGCCATTATGACTAAAGGGATATTTGTTATCGCAGCTATATACGGTGCATTGCTGGGTCAGCTTGTTTTTCAAAAGAAGTTCGCCCATCTGTTCCGTTGGAAATGGGTTCTGCTGGTATTGCTTACCTGCATTTTTATCCTTCCCGAGATATATGCGCTATATATCCAGTTTGATGCACATCCGGAGAAGACTGTTTTCAACAGGCATAATGTGTCTGGCATACGCTGGTTTTTGTGGGACAGCCAGTTTGGGCGCTTTGTAAACAGCGGCCCTATTACCCGGCAATCAGGTGACATATTCTTTTATGTGCATACACTGCTTTGGGCGTTTGGGCCGTGGTGCGTGCTATTTTACTACGGAATCTATAAAAAGCTTAAAGATATTGTATTCAGCAAGCGTTTAACTGAATATTACTCCTTAAGCGGAGGCTTAATATTACTGCTGCTGTTCTCTTTGTCGCGGTTTCAGTTGCCGTATTACACGAATGCTATTTTCCCGCTGTTTGCAATTATTACTGCGCCATTTTGTTATAACCAGCTATCAAAAGCGGGCACAGCCGTTCGCAAATTTAGCTTATTGGCATACACTATTCTATTGCCACTGCTGATCTTTGTTATTCATTATTTCTCAGAGCCGGATAACATGGCCTGGTTCCTGGTAGATTGTGTCATATTCGCTGCGGTGTTTACTATCATCATTAAAGTTGTACGCATCCTTCAAACCAGGTTATTTTTATTTGCCTGCGCATCGGTACTTTTCGCCGGTTTTTATCTCAATACTACTTTCTTTAAGGAGGTGATCAGCTATAATGGGCAGATCAAGGCTGCAGCATTTGTTAATCAGCATGAGAACGGTCAATACCATCTGTATTCATTGCGTCCGGAGAACGACGTTTTCCAGTTTCATGCTAACCAGCCCGTGGTCTATATTCCGCTGGATAATTTCAACACATTTACACCGCAGGAGCCATCGGCGTTTTATGCTAATCACCGCACTTATGATTCTTTAAGGATGCTTCATGCTAATTTTAAAGTGCTCAAAGCTTTTGAGAATTATCCCCAGGAAAATGTGCT
>JBQCEA010000014.1:0-4558 GCA_051960695.1 Mucilaginibacter sp.
CGCCGACTGATTCTTTCGGTGGTTCCGGCATATCGCGATGCTTGAACCACGTATTGAATTTGTTATTGACAGCAAACGGTGCTTATTTTAAAAACCAGCGACCGGCTTTTCCTGCGGCGTGATAAGCTGAAGGAGATGACAGGGCAAAGGTCATCACTTTCATAGAAAGTTTTTTCGTTGGTGAGGTATAGCCCTTTTGAACTATTACCTGCCGCCATTTATATAGCTGTTCGTGAATATTGATCTTTACAGGGCAAACATTTGAGCATGATCCGCAAAGCGTAGATGCAAAAGGCAGGTCCGAATACTTTTCCATATCCAGGTTAGGTGCCAGTATCGATCCGATTGGCCCGGCTATAGCGCTGTGATAGCTATGGCCGCCACTCCGGCGGTAAACCGGACAAGTGTTCATACAAGCACCGCAACGGATACATTTTAATGAATTACGGAAATCCTCACGGCCCAATTGAATGCTGCGACCATTATCCACAATAATAATGTGCATTTCCTGTCCTTTTCGCGGTTTGCAAAAATGACTGGAATAAGTAGTGATCGGCTGACCGGTTGCGCTACGGGTGAGCAGTCGTAAAAATACACCCAAATGCTTTCTTTCCGGGATCAATTTTTCCATTCCCATGCTGGCAATATGGATATCTGCCAGGTGGGCACCCATATCCGCATTGCCCTCGTTGGTGCAAACCACAAATTCGCCTGTTTCAGCTATGGCAAAGTTTACGCCGGTAAGAGCCGATTTCCGGGTCAGAAAAGTTTCGCGCAAATGCTGCCTTGCCGTTTCTGTTAGAAACTGGGGATCGGCATTGCCTGCAGGTGTGCCTAAGTGCTGATGAAAAAGCTCGCCAATTTCTTCCTTCTTCTTGTGGATACAGGGCAGTACAATATGACTTGGCGGTTCTTTTGCCAGCTGAACAATTCTTTCGCCTAAGTCAGAGTCGATAACATCAATGCCGTTGGCTGTAAGGTGTTCGTTCAGATGGCACTCTTCGGTAAGCATTGATTTGCTTTTTACCATCTGCTTTATATCTTTCGCTTGCAGCAATTCAAGAACAATGCGATTATGTTCATTTGCATTAGCTGCCCAATGAACGTGAACACCGTTGGCCAGTGCGTTGGCCTCAAATTGTTCTAAGTACCGGTCTAAATTGGATAATACATTGTGTTTGATCTCGGATGCAGTTTCCCGCAGCGTTTCCCATTCAGGCAATAGATTTACAGATTTGTCCCTTTTCTGCCTTACCCACCAAAGTGTTTCATCATGCCAGTTAACCCGTGCCTCGTCCTGGTTAAACAAGTCGGCTAATTCTGCATGATCTTTTGTTAATGTGCTCATATCTGAAATCAAATGCCATTCAATATCTGGGCAATGTGTAATACTTTTACGTTGCTTCCGGCCCGGGTTAAAATGCCCTGCATGTGCATCAGGCACGACATATCCACGCCGGTAATATACTCAGCACCATGCCGGATGTGGTCGTCAACACGGTCTTTACCCATTTTTGCCGAAACAGCTTCTTCAGCCACGCAGAATGTTCCGCCGAAACCACAGCATTCATCTACGCGGCTTAGCGGTATGATCTCAATGCCTTCAACCATACTCAGCAGCTTACCAGGCTTTGAAAAATCCGGGGCTACCAACTCGCTCATTTGCGATAAGTGCAAACCTCGTTGGCCGTGGCAGCTTTGATGAACACCCACTTTATGCGGAAAGCGGGCAGGTAAAGATGTTACTTTTAATATGTCCGTAAGGAAGGATGTCAGCTCATATACTTTATGGCGCAGCACTTCTGCCTTTTCGGGGTTTTTGTCATCATGCAGGTGCTCACGTATATGCAATACGCAACTTCCTGAAGGGGCAACCACGTAATCGAACTCGTCAAAGTTCTTTATAAAAAGTTCGTTGCAGCCACCCGTTAAATGCTCAAAGCCTGAATTGGCCATGGGTTGACCGCAGCAGGTTTGATTTTGCGGATAAACTACATCCACACCTAATTTTTCTAGTAATTGAAGAGTAGCTATTGCCGTACCCGGATAAAACTGGTCGACATAACAGGGGATAAATAGTCCTACGGTCATATAGCAATAGATTGACTGGCGGAATAATATTTTAGTTGAATAATATCACTTGGAATAGGTTTAGTATTCCAGTCCTTGTGAATAGTTAGTGCAGCACCAACCGCCGAAGCTTGTGCCATTGAAGCGGCAAAAATTTCCATTTGCGGGAAGGCTGTAGCCAGCAGGTTCATAAAAATGCTGTTTTTGCTAAAGCCGCCATCAACAAATATCCTTTTTACAGGAGTGCCTTTCAGTACCAAAAGCGTCGAGGCTACTTGCGCCCTTACCAGATCGTTTATCAGTTGATGATATGCTTCGGTGGCATCTTTAAATGATGACAAATCCCTTTCAGCGAAGTTGGTGTCTTGAGGAAAGCTAGCCTGTACATGCGCATTAACCTCCGGATCAAAAATCATATTCCTGAAGTTGAGGTTATCATTAAAGTGCTCGGCAATACGTTTAACCTGTTGTTCGTGCTCAAAACCAGCAAATAACCTTGAAGCTTTTACCGGCTTGCCCTGGTATTGCAGATATTGCAGGCAATCGTTCTTTAACTGCTCATTGGTTAACGGCGACTGGTTGAACGGATTTAAGCTGATGCACCATGTCCCGGTAGAGATCAGGATAAATGGCTCTGTAAAATTTACCAAATAGGGGATAAGCGCTGCAGAGCTATCATGCAGGCCAATACCAATATTGAAATTGGTTCCCGGATACAATGCCGGGTATACACTGTTTGCCGGTTCAATAGGCGCCAGTTTTAAAGCTATTCCCTCGTGTTGTATCCATTCATGATACCTTTGTTTTTCAAAATCCCACATGGCCGTATGGCAGCCAATACTGGTTAGGTCGGAATAATACTTTCCTGTCAGTAAAAAGCTTAAATACTGCGGCAAATGCAAAGCATACTTCACTTTTGCAAAAACATCAGCTTTTTCATTCCTTAACCAGAATAGCTGCAACCCTGAGTTGAGGCTACCCAATGCTGGGGATGCAGTTTGCAGGCTGAATTTCTTTTCGCCGCCATACTTGTTGTATAGCTTCCGGCTTAGTGCTTCAGGATATGGTTTTAGATAATTATACAAAGGGCATACAGGCTTACCATCTTCGCCTACGTAAACAAAACTTGCTCCGTAAGCCGAAAAATTGATAGCCTTTACTTCAAATTCTTTTAGCCTGAATATCTCATTTAATGAATCGAAAATAGACAATCTCAGGCTTTCGAGGTTTTCACAGGCAAAACCATCCTCGTCAACTGTTTCAATAAAACGTGCCGTCCTTTCAAAAACTATTTTGTAGTTCTCGTCGAAAAGGAACAGCTTTTTATTGGTTTTCCCTACATCAAATATGGCAATTACCGGTATGGCGCTCATCTCTTCTATAATCCAGTGGCCACAGTTTTTGAACCGCGCTCTTTTATTAAATTCTCTCTTACTTTTAGTTTTCTGTATGCCTCAACCGGTGCTAAGGCTCCGCCTGCTCTCAGGCTTGCTTCAGCCACTAACGAGCGCACATCTGTGCGGTAGGCTTGCTGCAATACTTCCTGCGCTAACGCCACATCATTTGCATTTTGGGCAGCTTGCAATGCCTGACTATCAATCAACAATGCCTGGGCATAAGCGATTTTTATAGCCTGAACAGATTGCAGAAGGTCTTCAATGGGATCTTTTACATTGTGAGAGGCATCTATCATCCAGCCAATGCTTGTTGCATGATTCATGCCGCGGGCGTCCATACCCTCAACCAGTTCATTAAAGATCAGGAACAATTGATATGGATTGATGCTGCCTACAGTAAGGTCGTCATCACCATATTTAGAATCATTGAAATGGAACCCCGCCAGTTTGCCTTCCATCAACAATAGTGAAACGATTTGCTCGATATTGGTGCCCTGTAGATGGTGGCCTAAGTCAACCAATGTTTTAGCCTTATCGCCGAGTTTAGAAGCCAGCAAGTACGATTGCCCCCAATCGGCTATAGTAGTTGAGTAGAAATTCGGCTCATAAGGCTTATATTCTATCCAAACTTTCCAATCGTTTGGCAAAGCATCATATATTTCTCGTAGACTTTCGTGCGTATTCTGAAATGCCTTGCGGAAATTCAATTGTCCCGGGAAATTTGAACCATCGGATAACCAAACTGATAAAGCTTTTGAACCAAGCTGCTCACCATACCGGATCACCTCGATATTGTGCTCAACAGCTTGCTTACGCACAGCTTTATCTACATGATGCAATGAACCGAATTTGTAGCTCAGTTTTTGGTCAGGCTGATCCTGGAAAGTATTGGAATTAACCGCATCAAAATGCAAGCCCAATTGTGCGGCCAAAGCTTTTACCGATGGCGCATTATCAGGAATATCCCATGGAATGTGCAGGGAGATAGAATTGCTTGAACGGTTCAACGCGTGAATCACGCCAACATCTTCAATCTTTTCCTCCAGGCTGCCCGGTTCGCCACCGCCTGAAAAACGGCCGAAACGCGTACC
>JBQCEA010000015.1:0-2335 GCA_051960695.1 Mucilaginibacter sp.
ATGGAATCAGAAACCGGGTGAAGTATCATTTTACAAGATAAAAGCCGTGGTTGACGGACTATTGGAAAAGTTGGGTATCAGGGATTTTGTGGTTGAAGATGCAACTTGCAGCAAAATGGCCTTCGGGTTGCAATATATGCTGAATACCAAACAACTCGTAAAATTTGGAGCGGTATCAGCCGGATCTTTGAAAAAGACTGACGTTAATCAGCGGGTTTTCTATGCCGATTTTAACTTCGACCTGGTGCTGAATGCGGTTAAAAAGAATAAGATCGTTTACCGCGAAGTATCTAAATTCCCGGCTGTAAGGCGTGACCTTTCTATGCTGGTGGATAAAGCGGTTACTTTTGGTCAGTTGAAACAGATTGCGCAAAAATCAGAAAGGAAATTGCTGAAAGAGGTGAACGTATTCGACGTTTACCAGGGCGATAAGCTGCCCCGGGGTAAAAAATCGTATGCATTAAGTTTTACTTTACAGGATGAAGAAAAAACTTTGACAGATAAGGCGATAGATGCCATTATGCAAAAATTAATTCATAATTTCGGGAAGGAAGCAGGAGCGGAGATCAGGAAATAGTTGATTAGGTTGAATAGTTAAAAGGTTGATCAAGTTTCTGGTCAGCCTAAAAATAAATCGATCAACTATATCAACCCAATCCAACTTAATCAACTAAAAAAGATGGCTTCAGTTGCTGAACAGTTAAATAAAGTTGTAGAAAGAACAGAGCGCCTGGTAGCGCTTTATAGTGCTATGCAGGAAGAAAATGATCTGCTTAAACGCGAAAATCAAAATCTTTCTGCAGCCTTGAATAACAGCAAAGAGAAGACAAAAGAATTAGAGGAAAAAATGCGGGTTTTGAAATTAGCCAGGTCATTTTCTGATACCAATGAAAAAACCCTTGACATAAAGCAAAAAATTAACGAATTTGTGCAGGAAATTGATAAGTGTATTGTATTGCTGAAAAAGTAGTGCAAAAGTGAAATAGCTCAAATGGGAGAAATCTCAATAAAAATAAATATTGCTGACAGAGTTTACCCCTTAAAGGTAAACATGGAGGAGGAAGAAATAATACGCAGGGCGGCTAAGCTGATCAACGATCGCATAAAAGAATACCAGGAAAATTATGCGGTTAGGGATAAACAAGACCTGCTTTCGATGTGCGTGCTGCACTATGCAACATCAACATTGAAGGCTGAAAAGAAGGTGATGGTGGAGGATACGGAAGTGGCGGATAAAGTTTACCAGTTAGATCGCATGCTATCTGATTTTTTCTCGAAGTAATAACGTTCTTTAAACATACCGAGCTTATTAAGATTTAACCGCAGTTAAATTTTAAGTTTCACTATTAAAAACTTAACGCTTCAATATCGGCTGATCAAAAAGTGGTAACGTTACTTGTTGGTATTTAACGTAGCCTGATCACAGCAGTCTGGTTCTGAGGTTTTACAATACATGACACTTAAAAATTAGTTGCGGTTTTTTTATTTTATAAAATTTACAGATGAACGGAATATTATACGTGATAATCGGTCTGCTGGTAGGGGTTCCTGTCGGTGTAGCAATAGGCCGGTTTTTGCTGCGCAAGCTCTTCAAAGATCAGGAGCTGGCAGCACAGAACAAAGTGAAAAAGATACTTAAGGATGCAGAGAATGATGCTGAGATAGTTAGAAAGAATAAACTGCTCGAGGCCAAAGAGAAGTTTTTACAAATGAAAGCCGAGCATGAGCAGGAGATCAATTCTAAAAACAATGCCATTGCTCAGCGTGAGAACGGTATCAAACAAAAAGAGCAGTCTTTAAATCAGCGTTTGGAGAACGTAAACCGGAAAGAATCTGATCTGGATAACACCAAAAAGAACCTTGAAAAGCAAATCGAGCTGACCACTAAAAAGCAGGAAGAAGTTGAACACCTGAAACAACAGCATGTTCAGCAGCTTGAAACTATCGCGGGTTTATCAGCTGAAGAAGCAAAGAACCAGTTGGTTGATACACTGCGCGAAGAGGCCCGTACCAAAGCTATGATGCAGATCAAAGACATTGTTGACGAGGCTAAACTTACTGCTACCAAAGAGGCTAAAAAGATCGTTATTCAAACCATTCAGCGTACCGCTACTGAAAGCGCTATCGAGAATACGGTATCAGTTTTCAATATTGAGAATGACGAAATTAAGGGCCGTATTATTGGTCGTGAGGGCAGGAATATCCGTGCATTGGAAGCAGCTACCGGTATTGAGATCATTGTTGACGATACGCCGGAAGCGATCATTCTTTCAGGATTTGATCCGGTAAGGCGCGAGATAGCCCGTTTGGCTATGCACCGTTTGGTAACCGATGG
>JBQCEA010000016.1:0-2295 GCA_051960695.1 Mucilaginibacter sp.
TTCTTTTTTAACCCTTCCTTGATCTTCCAGCCAAACTGCAAACCAGCATGATGGTCCCTTGAAAGGGCAATGATGTATTCGCTGCGTTTGATCGGCTTTTTTTCCATGGTGTTAATATTAAGCGGCCGGATACGAGATAACTGCATCGCTGGCCATAATGATCAGTGCCTTAAAATCCTGAACCACTTTCAGGATATGCGGTTCACGCGAGGGGATCGATAATGTCGAACCCTGTGTGAGTTCGCTGGTTTCATCCTTGCAGATCAGCAGGGCATTGCCAGATTCTACAATTACAAAAGCATCCGAGGTTGCAAAATGGCGCGGCATATTGGTGCCTGCCGGCAATTCAACCTTGAGTATCTTATAATGCTTATTCGTTTCAAGTTCTTGCATTTTTCTTTTTGCATTTACTGGTTAATATTTTTAACCGCCTTCATGATGCGTGCAATACTGTTTGCCCGGCTCTTGGCATTCTCGGCTATCTGTCCCCGGAACAATTCGTCAACCGTTTGACCGAATAAGGATAACCAACGGTCAAAATTTTCTTTGGTCAGCTCAAGTGGCAAATGTTTGGTTAGCGGGTCGTCTTTAAATTTCCTGGTGTAAAGCAATAGTGTAGACCAAAAGTCGGTCATTCGCTGTAGGTGATTGTCCCAATTATCGCCAATTACCGGTTCAAATATGGGTGCAAGCGATTCATCCCGGCGGACCTTGCCGTAAAATGTGTCGACCAGTTTTCGCACATCCTTTTCATCAGCTATATCATGCAGTGCTGTTTCCATCAATATCAATCAGGGGTTAGTGTTTTATTTAAACAATGGGATCTGACCAGAGGTAATATGGTAATACGCTGCCCAGGCTACAAACAAGATCAGGAGCACAATGATCCAAAACGGGATACTGTGCGGTGTTTCGCTGCCTTGCAGCATAAAGGTCTTTTGATCTCCCTTGCTATAGGCGTTGATCATCAGCGGTAAAACGCCGTCCACAACTTCATCTTTTTTTATGCCTTCAACAGCAATAGCCGGCCCGTTGCGTACAATGAAAGGAATAGTTTTTATGCCCTCTCTTCCACGGGTGTCTTTACTTACAACCTTAAGAATATGGTTACCGTCGGCCAGCTTCTTTGTATCCAGATCAAAAGATACCGGTGCCGGAAAAGTGCCGATCGGCTGCGGATCGTCATCAATGAACAACGTTACAAAACTTCTATCATCCATGGCCTTCCTGTTTTAAAATGATATTTTTAATATTATATTCTCTATCCTGTTTTGCCGGGGATATCAGGCATTTAACTGTGGCAAACAATGAATATAGCATGATAACTACAACCACGCCTACTATGAAATAATCCCAGTTACTGCCCGGCCCCGGACCATGCGTTATGCCCTGTAGTATTTTGGGTTGCTGCGCCTTGCAGGCATCGCACGCTGAAGCCGTTAACCTGCTGCCCAATATTGTTGCGGTAACAAACAATATGCGGAGAAAAGACTGTTTATTCATAGCCATGCCCCTTTTTATCAAAGATCTGTTTTCAAAAGCCATACCATTAATTATTTAGTTCCAACTGCTCCCGATTTTATCTGGTTATATATTTCCTTTACTTCTGTAAGCGTTACCTGGCGTCCGTTATTACCCCAGCTGCTGCGTTCATGGTTAATGATCGCTGTAATTTCTTCAGGCGTCAGGTTGTTATTGGTGCCTATCGGCGGCATGACACCATACCCTTCATTTACCCTGCCGTTATATCCTTTCATAATGATGGTTATCTGTGTCTTTGGATTACTATCCAAAACAACGGGGCTTCCCTTTAAAGGAGGAAAGGCGCCTTTTAAACCTTCGCCATTTTCCTGGTGGCAGCTCTGGCAATTGGTGGCGTATAAAGCAGCAGCATCTAACGCCGTATTCAACTTGCTGGTAGTACCGGCAGGTTCAGCTTTGGCTGTTTCCTTGCCATACAGGAATATTGGTGTAGGGCTACCGGTTGGCAGGCTGACCTGTTTGAACGACTGCAGATAGGCAACCAGTTCCAGTGCTTCTTTTTTGGCAACGATCTGCCCGGTTATGCCCTTACGAAATTCATCAGGTACGTGCAATACAACATCTCCCGGAAAAGGATAGTCCTTCACTTCAAAAAGCCATGAGTATGAAGGCATAATTGATTGTGAAACTACCGACCGCGGATTGTATAGGTGCAGTAAATGCCAGTCCTGGCTGGGCTGCCTGTTGCCGATGTTCATCAGGTCAGGCCCGGTACGTTCAGAGCCCATCAGGTTTGCGGTGTTATGCCAAATG
>JBQCEA010000017.1:0-4047 GCA_051960695.1 Mucilaginibacter sp.
TAAAGATTGTTAGGATTTAAAGATTCCTATCCGCATCATTCAGTCTTATATCTTATCAATCACTTAAATCTCAAAATCGTGTTCTATTCTTTTAAATCCCTAAATCGTGTTCAACAAAAAAGCGACAGGTTAAACCCACCGCCTTTCTATCTTGTTAATCTTTTAAATCCAAAAATCGTGTTCGTGTTATGGATTTGCCTTCGGCTTGCTCAATAAATTTACGAACAACCGGTATGCCCCCGGCACACCCGCCGGTAATTGCCTGAAGAAAGCCAGCGATGTGTAAACAAACCTTCCTTTACCATACACGGTGGTTATCAGTGAGCCGTCTTTGGGATCTTCACCCGGATCATGCATTTGTAATACCTTTTGATACTGCGGATCAGCATCTCTGGTGAAGTAAAGGCCACGTTCCTGTATCCATCCATCAAAATCAGATTGAATTATCTTATTCGGATAATTCAGAACAGGGTTATTTGGGTCGAGCACGGTTATTTTAGCATTTTCATCGGTAACCCGTTCATTTACTACTTTGAACGGATACGGGCCTATGTTTTTGGTCACCAGTCCGGCGCTGTTGTTATATTGAACGATCAGGTTGCCACCATTTTTCACATATTCCAGCAACTTAGGCTGTTCGAAAATAAGCCGCTTATCTACATTGTATGCACGAACTCCGGTAATAATAGCGTCATATACAGACAAATCCCCGTTCATGATCTCATTCTCATTCAGTTGGTGCACTTCATAGCCTACTTGTCTTAAAGCCGCAGGAACCAGGTCGCCTGCACCCTCTATATAACCGATCTTACGGCCAGCTATTTTCAGGTCGAGTTGTAAAAGCTTAGCCTGTGCAGGAGGGAAGATAGTAATATTAGGTATGTGGCTATACTGTATTGACAGGATGCCATTGTTGTACACCTGCTTGTCGCCAATAACATTTACCTGCGCCTCCAGCACGCCGGTTTGTGATTTGCTGCCGGTTGGTGTCAACGTAAAATCCTGTTCCCACTCATCATTCTTAGATTTATTGGTAAAAGATGCATTTTCCGGGCTTACCCTCCAACCAGAAGGGGCACTCAAACTGATATTTCCCGAAGCGCCGTTTTTAAACGCCCTAAGTTTTACCAATACGGTTTGCGGCTGCTGTGAGTTAAATATGTAAACACGGTTTTCAATATTGGCAGTAACAGGTGGAGTTATTTCAACAGGCTGATAGATCTCGCCCTTGGCCGGGTCAACATATTTGTAAACCAACTCTCTTTCAAAATGAATTTTCTTGCCTTCAATAGTAAACTCATAAGGTATTTTTGGCAAATCCGGGTTTTCAGGATTACCGATCAAACGTTCATCATTAATAACATATGAGCCAAGTGTATGAGGGTCTCGTAACCAATATGGCTGGGTGATCTTATCCGCCAATACTTTACTGGTAAAGGTTTGCAGTTCATTGGCAGGGATAGTTTTCCCATCATCAAAATGAGTTCCATCAACCAGGTTTATTTTCACTTTATCATTAAAGCGATCTATTACCTGTGAACGAACTTCAATGCTATCGCCTACTGCGTATGCTTGTTCAACCGAATAGCTTTCAAACCACAGCCCAGCGCAGGCTGCAATTAAGTTGCTCAGCTCTTTTGTTTTCTGTTCCTTCCAATAACGATCATTTAGTTTATCCACCTGATCATAAATCTTTAACAGTTCAGGGACAGATTTTTCAGGATGATTAGGGTTATAGGCTTTTTGGATAGCTGCAACCTCTTTTCCTATTTCTTCACCTCCCTTTACACGGCTCCAGGTAGTATTTACGCCATCCATCAGGTCGGTCTTTGGCGCATCGCCTAAAATGGTTTTGAAATATTCGTAAGCGTCGCCTCTTTGCCTGGCCGAACCGAAACCCTGTGTTTTATGGTTCGAGCGGCTTTCGGCAGCCATTTCACCATAGCCTTTACCCAGGATCGGGTTGTAAACACCGACGTTAATTTTGAACTGATCGGGCGCCGTAGTATTGATGGTGCCAAAACTAAAGGTATTCCACATTAGCCGTTTAGCCTGCCAAACCTGTATGTATTTCAATTGCTCCGGGAAACGTTTCGGATCGGCCGCAGCAGTAAATGCCTCTTGTGCCAATATTGCCGAGGCTGTATGATTGCCATGACCACCCTCACCGGTTGTAGGAAAACGGCAAATGATCACATCAGGTCTGAATTTACGTATCACCCAAACCACATCGCCCAATGCCTTTTCCTTATTCCAAAAGTTTAGTGTTTCTTCCGGCCCTTTTGAGAAACCGAAGTCGATTGACCTTGTAAAAAACTGTTCAGCACCGTCAACCTTCCGTGCCGCAAGCAGTTCCTGTGTGCGTATCAAACCCAACAGATCGCCTTGTTCATTGCCGATCAGGTTCTGGCCGCCATCGCCCCGCGTCATTGACAAATAACCCGTGCGATAGTGTTTTTCCTGTGCCAGGTAAGCCAGCAAACGGGTATTCTCATCGTCCGGATGGGCTGCTACATAAAGCACACTGCCCAAAACATCCAGCTTTTTTAAATTTTGCTCGATAGTAGCTACGTCAGCGGGTGGATTTGTCTGCGCATATGCGGCGCTAAAAACTAAATACAGAGATATGGTAAATAGGAGGAAACGCTTCATGTTCAATTAAATAGGTTGTAAGATAGGCAGCTTGATTTACACCGTCAAATGTAAAACAAAACTGTTACATCAATTGTGTTCATAATTAATCAATCGATTAAAAATTCTCTATTGATAATCAAAAGTTTACAAAATAATAACAAAAAATACTTTACACCAATCAATCGATTGATTAATTTTGTCCCCGGAAAAAAGAAATGGATAAAGATAAGATCGATAAAAAGGACCATATCCTGGATGTAGCCGAGAAAGTATTCTCGGAACTCGGATATGACGGTGCTTCAACCCGGACGATCTCGGGTGAAGCAGGCGTGAATATGGCCATGCTGAACTATTATTTCGGCTCAAAAGAAGGTTTGTTCTTAGCGGTCTTTAACCGGAAAATAACATCATTCCAAAACTTGTTGCAAAACCTCGGAAACGACGGTAACATGAGTGCGTGGGAAAAGATGGAAAAATATATTGAATTGTACGCTCAGCGCGTGGTCAACAATAACTGTTTCCAAAAAATGCTGTACCAGGAAATATCAATGGCAAGAAGGGGCGACCTTACCGATAAAATATCGGAGATATTGATGAAGAACGTCTCGGAATTGCGCCGCATCCTGCAGGATGGCATTGAAAGCGGAGAGTTCAATGCAGATGTAGATGCTGAAATGGTGACTTCGACCATCTATGGCACGAAAAATTTCATTATCAACTCACCACATCTTACATCAGCTATGCTTGGGTACGATGTACAGAATGAAAAACTTTTGGAAGAAAAACTAAGACCGCGAATTGAGGCTTATTTAAAAAGACTATTAAAATGCTACTTATTGAATGAAAATGACAACACAACTAAATAAACTCTTACAACTACGGCCATTTAAAGCAATGGCGTACACACTATTCTTTATTGCACTGATCATCCAAAGCGTTGTCTTTGCCGCACCTGCTTCGGCTCAGGACCGTACTTTGACATTGGGCGAAGCAATAAAGCTGGGCATCCAAAACAGCAAGGAATTAAAGCTTTCCCAGTCGAAGATCGATCAGGCTATTTCGCAGTACAACCAAACTAAAGACAGGGCCTTACCTACCGGTAGTGTCGGCCTAACTTATGACAGGGCGCAGATCCCGGCTAATTACCTGTCATTTGGCTCAAACGGCATTCACCTGCCAAGCAGCGCTAATGCGTATTTAGGTACTGCATCCATAAGCGAGACCATATTTGCCGGCGGAAAGTTTAAGTATGCAGAGCAATCGACCGAGTTGCTAACCCGAGTTGCAAGACTTGATGCCGACAGGAATAAGGACGATATCGCTTATGCAGTGATCAACTCTTTCTATAACCTGTACAAAGTATTGCAAAGCTTAAAGGTGGTTCAGCAAAACCTGAATTCTATCGATCAGCAG
>JBQCEA010000018.1:0-3250 GCA_051960695.1 Mucilaginibacter sp.
ATCCCATCAAAGAACTGGAAACCGAATCGCAGAAAACAACCTTGATCCGTTCCCTAACCAAAGGCAACGCCCAGCAGGTTACCATGCAGCGCGACGACCGCGAAGTCAAATACTACATTGCCGCCGAACCCCAATACAAAACCCTCAACATCTACGACGGCAACATGCAATCTGTCAAACGCGAACAGCTCCAGAAACCTGAAAACACACAGGAGCCGACCAAAGCCAAAGACCATAAGCAAAGTCAGAAGCACGAGCCTGTCGACGACACTAGATCACAATCCCGCAAGCGTAGAGTAACCGCTTGAACAACTTAATTTTAAAGGCCACTTATGTGGCCTTTTTTATGTCATGTTTTAGCAATCGGTGTATTCAGCAGCTAATGCGGTTCAGGTCATGAATTATCACTGTTTGCATTTGGGAATCAACGCAATTGATGCGACTTAAAATATCATTTTTGATTTTATCTATATCCTCCCTTGCCACTAATCCGCGTTTTTTCTTAAAATATAATGAATCAACCTCAGTGAACATTTGGTATTTAAATAATGAACCTTGTTTCCCCCCTGCCATCTCATAAATACGTGATGCAAATCTGGAAGGTCGCTCACCGACCAAATTCGCAGTGGTTTCATCCAAAGACCATCCTGCTTGATCGAATTGATCGCCGAATCCCAGCAAGTCCGACCAGCATGCCATCGTCTTATACGCTAACATAATTTATTTTTCAGATCGTTTCTATTTCAAAATTGGTATGATCTTCATCTGGGGGGTAGTATGCGAGTAGCCGGTAAACAAAGGTTTTCCAGTTTTTATAAGATATCTCAAGTTTGGGACCGAGTTTGAATCCCCAATATGGGAGATTTTCCCTACCGTACGCTTGATCTGGTATTACAGCTATTTTGGTGAAATTCTCATTTTCTTCAAATAATAGATGCCGGCCCTCCACTTTTGAACTTTCGATTGTAAAGTCGATTATAGACTGATCGACATAAATAAAACTTCCGGATATACCTTGTTTCGAGCCAATACTATCAAGCAGATAAGATTTAGAAAACGCGGTATTCATTTGAAAAGGAGCAGGATTATAGACCACAATAGGATTCCCAGTTTGTTGGGCTATGCTACTTAATTTACTTGGGTCTGGTTTAGTATCAAAAAAAACATAATCATCTAGATGGAAATTCTGTGGAAAGTATAGGATCGATTCACCAAACGATAGAATACTGCGGGGTCCTGGTAAACCCCTTTCTTCTGCTTCAATTTTAATCCCAAGATGAGTATAAATGCAGGATCTGAAAAAAAAGCCAGGGACGGAATTTGATGAAGTACACTCTTGTATTTTTACAAGCCCATCATTGAGAATTAGTCCATGTTCATTCGGTAACGTATTTTGAATAAAGATAGAATGAGCAGATTGAAGACGTTCGTAAATAGACACTTTCTGTTCTTGAGTTAGTTTCCAATCGTTGTCAAAAAAGACATCACCGAAGCCAAGAATGTCCGACCAAAAACAAAACCATTGCTTTGTTTGGATTTTTGGTAGGTTCGCCAGTTTGCGATAAAGTTCATTATTCATTTTGCGACAATAAAGAAGGGTTATTATGACGACGGTTTAAATATGATTTAGCAATACGATGCCGTATTAATTACGCAATTTAATAAATTGACTCACTGTTTTCGATATGAAAAACCTTTTCAAAGCCAACATCCGCTTCGACGGCGACAAAACTTGTTTGCATTATTACTTATGCGCTTATCTGACGGGTAGGATGGGGCATGATCCCTTGTCGGAAAGCATCATCAATTTCAAGAATAATAATCCTGAACATGTTCAAGCCTGGATCGACTGCGCCGTCCAGCGGGTAAAATATCTGCAGCCGCAAGGTTTCTTACTAGTCCGTGCCCTGCGAAGCGGTGAAACAGAAGTAATTCCAGATTCAGACTAACCTTTGGATCACTTAGGCCGTGCGATTGCGGCAAAGTGCAAGGCAGCCTGGCTACCTCAACTGCTCACCAAATCCCGCCCAACTAAACCTCTCCATACCCTGCATACCCGCGTCGAACGCCTCGCCGAATTGGATAACGTTTACCGGGTTGATAGATCGCTCACCGATTTGAAATATCGCCGGATATTGGTACTCGACGATGTGGTGACCACTGGCGTGACCGCCCGCTGCATTATCCGTGCGCTCAAAGCCGCTGAACGTTCTGTATTCATCATGGTTTTCTCACTGGCGCGGACAGATTACGATCCTTTGGGCAACCGCCAGGTTACCTTGGATGGTGACGCTTACAAATGGTCGGAAAGATCCTGGATAGCACACGAGCCTTCGCAATTTTACCTGCCACAATTATTGACCGGCCAGGATAAGGACTTCGACTATGGCGACCCCGACACTTATGTTTGCAGATAATAACGCAACATAGATCAATCATTGTTAACTTTCATCTATGATAACCAATGCCCGCGAATTCTTATCCATTGAAGAACTTAGAAGACAATCTGCACAGGATTTGCAAACTATACTGAAGCAGGATATTTATTATAAATATGCCAGTTTTCATACGACCAGCAATTTTATCATTCCAAATCAAACACTGCGTTTTTCGCCACCGGCCATTTTCAATGACCCTTTTGATTGCAATGAAGACCTGCTTGATATTCACATGGACCCTGCATCGGTCAGGAATTTTGCTAAGGACAGTTTATCGAAATTTCCGCCCAAGATCCGGGACCAATTGATTCAGTTAGCTGTACATCCTGGCAGCTACAGGGCGGCATTACAACAGGAAAAAGTGAATTTTAAGATTTGTTGTTTTTCAATAAAGCCAGACAATATCCTCATATGGTCACATTATGCCGATAAACATAACGGGATTTGCTTGGGTTTTAAGTTCCCGGCCAGGGGCGAGGAGTTTAGCATGTACCCCGTTCGATATATTGATCAGATCAAAAAACTTCATGGTATGGCTGACACGGCTTCCATATTTCATTATTGGCTTACCCGGAAGCCTATGTGCTGGGCTTATGAGTCTGAGATACGGGCCATATCCCGCTCCGGCGCCGATGACATCGCCTTTTCCAAAGATCAGCTTAAAGAAGTCGTTTTTGGATGTAAAGTGAGTCAGCAGATGATCGATTCCTTTATAAGCCAAACGACCCACTTTCAATTTAAAGACGTTAAATTTAAAAAAATGGAGATCGACCCGGAAAGCTTTTTATTAAGGTCACATGATTTAAGTTGAT
>JBQCEA010000019.1:0-6555 GCA_051960695.1 Mucilaginibacter sp.
CATACCGGTACCCGCTGGCTCGACCAGGGCACTGACGAGTACGCGGGGGTTACCTGGAACAATACCGGTAACAGGCGCATATTTTTGGGCTGGATGAGTAACTGGTTGTATAGAACAAGTGTACCCACCGACCCCTGGCGGAGTGCCATGACTATCCCGCAGGAACTTAAGCTGATGAAAGTTGGCAATAGCTATGACGTTGCTGC
The DNA here is from genome assembly GCA_051960695.1 of Mucilaginibacter sp. Taxonomy (GTDB): domain Bacteria; phylum Bacteroidota; class Bacteroidia; order Sphingobacteriales; family Sphingobacteriaceae; genus Mucilaginibacter. Next base: position 207 of record JBQCEA010000019.1, read on the forward strand.
CGAACCGGTAAAGGAGTTGGGTAAGATCAAGAAAACTCCGGTTGATTTAGGCAACATTAGGGTAGATGGCAATTTCGATCTTACAACAAAAGTCAAAAAGATCGGCACACAGTATGAGCTCAGTTTTTCTACAGATCAGTTAAAGGACTTCGCTGTTGAAATTTCCAATGAGGATAACGATCGGTTGGTGATAGGTTTTGATGCCAAAGAAAACGCCTGGTATATTGATGGTACACATGCCGGTGAATCGGGGTTTAATAAGGATTTTGCCAAACGAATTATGGCGCAGCGTATAGCTAAAGGACGGCAAACAGATCTGACATTGATCATCGATCAGGCTTCTGTCGAGCTATTCGCGGATAAAGGCTTAACGGTGATGACCTCGGTTTTTTTCCCGCATAAAACTTACGATAAGATCACCGTAAGCTCAAAGGATATGACTTTCGGACGGCTGACTTACACGCCGCTAAAAAGTATATGGCCATAAGAAAGCCGGCTTGAGGCCGCTTTCTTATTTATTCAATGTCGGTTTAAACCAAATTCTTTTTGATATAATTATAGCTTTCGGTAATGCTCACGAACGGATCTCCGGGACAAATATCCTGCTCAACAAAGAAATATTTTAATCCGGCTTTGTTGGAATGTTTAAATATGCTCTTGAAGTCGATAACGCCATTGCCTACTTCGGTGAACATCTTTTTCGGGGTCTTGTCCATATCTTTAACGTGCCACAGTGGAAACCTGCCCGGGTGTTTCTCTATTAGCTCAATAGGGTTCTGGCCGGCTTTGGTTAACCAGTAAAGGTCTATTTCCATTTTTACCAGGTCCTTGTCGGTATTATCAAGCAATATCTCGTATGGGTACTGACCGTTCTCTTTGATAAATTCAAAGTCGTGGTTGTGGTAACAGAACTGTATACCCGACTTTTTGCAGGTCTCACCAGCCTTGTTAAAATCTTCTGCCAGTTTTTTGTAATGGTCAAGGTTGCCGCGTTCTGTTGGTGCCAGCCATGCGCAAACCATAAACTTTTGTCCTACTGACGCCGCATCTTCTACTGCCTTCTCCCATCCGTGCAGTATGGTGCCTTGCGCGTTGCCGCCTTCGCCAAGCAAATAGTGGCAGCTCGGCATGATCAGGTTGTTCTTTTTCAAAAGCGCTGAAAATGCAGAAGGTTCCTGGCCGAAATATTTGCCCGCGCCATAAGTGCCTTCAACAGAGTTATAGCCTATTTGTGCAACTTTTGCTAATGCGGCAGCCGCGTCTTTACCCATAGCATCGCGCACGGTGTACAGTTGCAGGCCGATATACTTTTTATCATAAGCAAATAAATGCGGTGCAGCCAATATTCCTGCCGATAATAGGGCAGATGTTTTCAGGAATGAACGTCTGGTGGTCATAATTTGGATTGTTAATTGGTTTATGTGTAAAAGTAACACATTGACTTATTAACTCAAAGACAAAAATTTTTTAAAAGGGTTTAATGATGTTAATGTGCAAAAATCAACAAGATTGATACATCGTAAATAAATGCATATCAATATAATTATATTCGGGTCTGACACTTATTTGCAATGGCAACACTAACCCAACCCGGACCAAAACAACGAATAGAATCAATAGACGTTTTGCGCGGCCTAATCATGCTTATTATGGCATTGGACCATACAAGGGACTTTTTCCACCTGGGAGATCCGAATCCCACTAATCTTGCAACAACCACTCCAATACTGTTTTTTACCCGGTGGATAACACATTTCTGTGCAGCGCTGTTCGTGTTCCTTAGCGGTGTTTCCATTAATTTAGCGGGAGGAAGGCGCACGCGCAATCAGCTAAGCTTATTCCTGCTAAAAAGAGGTTTATGGCTTGTTGTAGTGGAGGTTGTTATTGTAACCTTTGCTTTCAACTTTGATCCGGGATACCATTTTATCGTATTGCAGGTAATATGGGCCATTGGTGTCAGCATGATCATTATGGCATTAATGGTGCGGTTGCCTATGTCTTTGATTGCTATAGTTGGAGCACTCATATTCTTCGGCCATGATATATTGGATCATATCAATTTGCCGCAAACCGGTACATCCAACTTTTTATGGAGACTCTTCTTTACGGCATTTGGTTCAGTTTTTCCTATCGATAAAACACATATACTTTTGGTGCTTTACGCTATTGTGCCCTGGTTAGGCGTGATGATGGTAGGTTATGTATTCGGCAGTATTTACAAATCTTCCTTTGATGCGGCCCGGAGAAAAAGAATATTATTGATATCCGGCTTTACGCTCGTTGGCTTATTCCTCGTACTGAGATTTTTCAATATCTATGGTGATCCTGCCCCATGGTCTGCACAGAAAACCACTGCAATGAGCATTGTTTCGTTTTTCGATGTCAGCAAATACCCGCCATCATTAATGTACCTCTGCATGACCATCGGTCCCGGCCTGTTACTATTGGTTTTGTTTGAAAAAGTGAAAAACGGTTTAACCAATGTCCTGGTCATTTACGGTGCGGTGCCGTTCTTTTACTACGTTCTTCATTTTTACCTCATCAGGCTACTCAATATCATCCTGTTTTTTGCCCAGGGTTTCACAGGGAAAGACATTGCACCCACACAATCTTTTGCCTTTGAACCTAAAGGATTTGGGGTTAATCTGTTCTGGGTGTATGTAGTATGGCTTTTAGTGATAGCAATTTTATACCTCCCTTGCCGGTGGTATTACAAATATAAACGAACCCATCGTCAATGGTGGTTAAGTTATTTATAATCAGTTTATTTATTGTAATTTATTTATATTCGTTTAACAATTTAAGCCCCATGTTTTATGACCACAGCCGCAGCCCCGGTAATCAGTAAGAAGACACTTACTGAACCCGCACCGAAACAACGCATCGCATCTATAGACATATTGCGCGGATTAGTAATGCTGATCATGGCCATAGACCACGTACGGGATTTTTATCATTTCGGGCATCCAGATCCGACCAATCTTGCCACTACTACGCCATTCTTGTTTTTTACACGATGGATTACACATTTTTGCGCCCCGGCGTTTGTATTCCTCAGTGGGGCATCGGCTTATCTTGCCGGTACGCGCAGGACGAAAAGTGAACTGAGCCTATTCCTGATCAAACGGGGTTTTTGGTTGATCGCAGTTGAATTGTTATTCATCAATCTTGCCATCACGCTTGATCCAACTTACCATGCGCAGATATTGCAAGTGATATGGGCAATAGGTGGCAGTATGGTCATTTTAGGTTTATTGGTCAGGGCACCGCTGCCTGTTATTGGTACAATTGGTGTTGTATTGGTTTTCGGACATAATATCTTCGACCCTCAATATGTTACGTCACATGCTGTTAATGATACATTCGTAGGCAAACTCTTTATATCCGGCAAAGGTTTTGGCGATTTTTGGCCAACGGCACCTAATCGCGGGTTCCTCCTCGCTTATGCGTTATTGCCCTGGGCCGGTTTAATGATGATAGGTTATGTTTTTGGCTCCATGTATTCCAAAACATTTGATGCAGTAAGGCGGCGTAAGACGTTGCTTTATTCAGGTTTTGGCGTGTTGGCACTTTTCTTTGTTTTGCGGTTAATGAACAGTTATGGCGATCCTGCTCCATGGTCTGCTCAAAAGACAAGTACGCTAAGTGTCTTGTCATTTTTTAATGTCACCAAATACCCGCCGTCGTTAATGTATATGTGCATGACCATAGGTACTTCTTTGGTGATACTGGCGCTTACCGAAAAAGTAAAGAATAAGTTTACTTCAATACTTTTTGTGTACGGCAATGTGCCCTTTTTCTATTATCTGTGCCACTGGTACCTGATCCGTTTTGGGACAATTGCCGTTTTCTTTGCAACCGGGCATAATACCAGCCAGATCATTAATCCTCACCAGGGACCGTTATTATTTCAGCCGGACGATCTCGGGTTTAATCTTTTGGGTGTATATATCGTTTGGTTTTTGGTGATAGCGATACTATACTTCCCATGCCGCTGGTACAGTAATTACAAGCGCACCCATTACCAATGGTGGCTGAGCTATTTGTAGACAGACTGAATACTACAAAAACTGCTGTATAACCTGCTTTAGTTGCGTGGCCTGCATTACACCGCTTTGGCGCCATTTGGTTTCGCCATTTTTAAAGATCATCAGCGTGGGTACGCTTTGTATGCGGTAAGCATTGGCTACACTGGGGTTTTTATCGATGTCTATTTTCAGGATAGTCACCTTATCGCCCATATTATCTTTGACATCTTTCAATATCGGCGGCATCATTTTGCATGGGCCGCACCATTCGGCAGAGAAATCGATAAGCACCGGTTTCTCCGAATTAATGATCTCTTTAAAATCTGCCATAACGAATTGCTGTATTTTAATAGGTTAACATTTCTTAACTCAGATTGTTGCTGAAGAGGTTGATCTGATCATCGTTTAGTCTTTTCATGTAATATTTTATTTGCATGGTTAAAATATATGTTATGGCATATAATTTTGCGACTGTAAAAAAACAAATCTGCTATGATAACCGAATTAGATAAAAACACCGCCCTTATTCTGATCGATCTGCAAAACCTGGTCGTACAATTACCGCTCGTACACCCTGTTAAGGATGTATTGCATAATGCCAACGAACTGGCCAAAGCATTTCGCAAAAAAGGTTTGCCCGTTGTACTGGTAAATGTAAACCCCGGAGGCGCAGCATGGACCAAAACCCGCAAAGATTCAAACCCAACCGGCAACATGACCCTGCCTGAAGGTTGGTCGGACATCACAAAAGAAATCGAAACCTCGCCCTCGGATATATATGTTACCAAACATACCTGGAGCGCTTTTTATGAAACCGCTTTAGATGAGGAGTTAAAGAAACGGAATGTTACCGGAATCGTAATAGGGGGTATCTCAACCAGTATTGGCGTAGAAGGTACTGCACGTTCAGCCAGCGAAAGGGGCTACAACATTGCTTTTGCAAATGATGCCATGACTGATATGTTTGCCGATGCGCATGAAAACAGCTTCAAAAATATCTTCCCGAGAATGGGCCAGGTTGATACGACAGCCCAGGTCATTTCAGTGCTGGAGAAGCTTTAAAGAGATAATGAATAGGAGAAGTTAACCGGAATGAGTTAACTTCTTCTATCTCTTAATGCATTTCTTTTGGCCGCTCGGTTACAGGTTTGAAGTAATTATTGTCCGTCAGCCAATCAGCCAAACGCTGCGGCCAGGTGTTAACTGCCTTCAATTTCGAACGGTTGCCCATGTTAAAGCCGTGATCACCGCGCTCCAGTATATGCCCCTCGACAGGTACTTTAGCTGCGCGATATCCTTCTAAGAGTTTCATTACCGAAGGTGAGCAACACACATCGTCGTCGGCTGCAAGCAGGAACGCCGAAGGTGCGTCGGCAGGCACCGGATCGGGTATAAAAAGTGGTCCCGGATAGATCTGTATGATGAAGTTGGGCTTGGCGCTTACACGGTCGACCGGATCGGCAGCTTTAGGGTCGCCTTTGCCATCGTCAAAAGCTACCATATCTACTACTTCTCCGCCCGCCGAAAAGCCCATCATCCCGATGCGGTTGGGGTCGATGCCCCATTCGGCTGCATGACTGCGTACGTATCGCATAGCACGGTTACCATCCTGCCGGGCATGTACTTCTATCTTGTATGGCGAATTGGTATCACGCCCCAAACGGTATTTAAGCACAAATACAGCTACGCCTAAATTGGTTAAGTAACGAGCAGGCTCAATACCTTCGGCATTAAATACCAGCAGCCTGTGGCCACCACCCGGACAAATTACCACTGCCGAGCCATTGGCTTTATCCTTTGGCGGCAAAAACACGGTAAGCGACGGGTTATTGATGTTTTTTACCCAATAATCCTTAGCCTGTTCGGGTACATCGCGCAATTTTTCAAAACCGGGTGCACCGTTTTTCCAAAGCGGCACTACAAATTGTTGCGTTTGTGCAGATAAAATTGCCGGCAATAAGCAAACCAGGAAAGCCAGCAGACCGATCTTTTTGAGCATGATCTTTTTCAATTTAGGTTAACGAAACATTAGTTATGTATTTACAACCACAAATCCTAACCCAACCGATCGGTCCGCGTTTTATGGTTTTTTAATTGTTGATCTTGATAAAGCCGCCATCAATAGGGTAGTCGCAACCAGTTATAAACCCGGCCTCGTCCGAGCATAAATATAAGGCTAATGCAGCAACTTCCTCAGGTTTAGCCATACGCCCTATAGGCCGACTTTTAGATAACTTTTCAAACATTTCTTCCTCACGTCCGGGATAGTTTTTGGCAATAAAGCCATCCACAAAAGGCGTATGTACCCGTGCAGGCGAGAT
>JBQCEA010000020.1:0-4714 GCA_051960695.1 Mucilaginibacter sp.
ATTTTAACCCTCACAGTTATGATCCCAACAACTCCAGTTCCAGCAAAAGATGGAATAGCCAATCCAGCGCCATTAGGCTTATGCGCATTTGGCACAACAACCGTACTGCTTAATTTTCATAATGCCGGTTTTTTCGAGCTCAACTCTATGATACTTGGTATGGGCATTTTTTATGGCGGTCTTGCACAGGTAATAGCAGGCATTATCGAAGCACGTAAAAACAACACCTTCGGACTTACAGCTTTTGTTTCTTATGGTTTTTTCTGGCTTTCTCTGGTCGGTCTTGTTGTAATGCCAAAATTAGGCTGGATCGCTGGCCCATCTGATGGCGCAATGGTTGCTTACCTTTCTATTTGGGGATTATTTACCCTATGCCTGTTTTTCGGCACACTGCGGCTAAACCGCGCATTACAAATTGTTTTTGCCACATTAACCATTCTATTCATACTTTTGGCAGCAGGCGATGCAACAGGTAATGCCTCAATCAAACACCTGGCTGGCTATGAGGGTATCATATGCGGATTATCTGCTATTTATACCGGCATGGCTGTTGCATTAAATGAAGTATATGGCAAAACTGTATTGCCAATTGGCGCTGTTAGCTAAAGAAACTTATAAAATAATATGAAGGATTTCAAGAAATACTACCAACTACCCGCCACTCCTGAAGAGATTTATGCCGCATTAACAAATCCATTGACAATTGAATTATGGACTGGTGAACCTGCTGTTATGAGCACGGAGCCAGATACAGAATTTTCAATGTGGGACGGCAGCATTGTAGGTAAGAATCTTGAATTTGAAGAAAACAAAAAGGTGGTTCAGCAATGGTACTTTGAAGGCGAACCCGGCATATCTATAGTAACCATTAAACTACATCCGGCAAAAAATAACGCTACATCAGTAGAATTGAAACATACCAATATCCCCGATTCTGAATACAACGATCTTGTTTCAGGCTGGGACGAAGTTTACTTTGGGGCACTTGCCGAATTTTTCGAAGTTGAATAATCGTATATTCTGAAACAAGAAAGCCACCGTGCAAATACTGCATGGTGGCTTTTATAGCTTACAAGATCACATGCTTGTGTTCTCACCAGCAAATTGTATTATCTCATCTATCTTTCCGTCTTTATTGAATGCCCACACCTCATGTAAGCGCTGCATTACATGCTTGCCGTTAGCATCTGTAAAATCCTCATCGCCCCAAATACAAACAACATTCTGGTTCCTGTCATTACTTTTTAAACTTAACCATGCATCAACAGTGACTTTATAGTTCTTTATTGAGGCCCTGTAAGCTTTTACACCGGCAAGGTTTTCTGCCTTACCTTTCACAACCCTTCCATCAGCCGCAACCATGCTTACAGTGTCGGCAAACCAATCCATGTGTTTATCAAGCGTGTTATTTTCGTAATCCTTCCATAAGGTCAATACCTTATCCGCATACGATTGATCCGCCATTTTAAAATCAGATGAATAAGAAGCTTTGTAAATCCCGCTTCCATTTTGTGCGTGACTTATCCCCACCCAGGAAACAACCACGCAGATAACCGTCATAAACTTTTTCATTTTTTTGTTGGTTTAAGAATTATAACAAGTTTGTTACATTAAATATAAACCATAAAATTCTATAAATCAAAATATTATACACTTTTTAATTCCAAACTATTATTCAACTATAGGCTTGATTTTGCTAATAGCCTTGTTCGCCTATTTTTTATACTTTTAACCTTTACATGATATCTATCAATTCAAAACTCCCGCAAGCTGGAACCACTATTTTTACTGTGATGTCTGCACTGGCCAATGAGGTTGGCGCTATAAACCTTTCTCAAGGATTCCCTGACTATGAAACATCGCCTGAACTGATCTCCCTGGTTAACCAGGCTATGAAAGATGGTTACAACCAATACGCCCCTATGGCAGGCTACATGCCTTTGCGTGAAGAATTAAGTCGCAAAACAGAAAAACTATACGGCGCTTATTATGATTCTGCAACAGAAATAACTATAACAGCAGGAGGCACACAAGCTATTTATACCGCAATAGCTACAGTAATAAACCCGAATGATGAGGTGATCATTTTCGAGCCGGCCTTTGATTGTTATGCTCCGGCTATAAAAATAGCAGGTGGCATTGTAAAATCACTTGAATTGGAGCCTCCCGATTACCGCATTAAATGGGATATGGTAAAAAAGCTGGTGAACAGCCGCACAAGGATGATCATTCTTAACTCACCTCATAACCCTACTGCCACTATTTTGCAGAAAGAAGATATTGAGGCCCTGACCTCTATTGTAAAAAGCCGGGACATCATTATTCTGAGTGATGAGGTATATGAACATTTGATATATGATGGTCAGCAGCACCACAGCATGGCCAAATATCCTGAGTTAAAGGAAAGAAGCTTTGTGGTAGCATCATTTGGAAAACCGTTTCATGCTACAGGTTGGAAAATAGGTTATTGTATGGCCCCGGCCGCCTTAATGGCTGAGTTCCGCAAGATCCACCAGTTTTTAGTCTTTTGCGTTAGTTCGGCTGTGCAGGTTGCACTCGCTGAATATTTAAAAAATGAAAATAATTACTTAAGTCTCCCGGAGTTTTTTCAACAAAAGCGCGACCACTTTCGTAAAGGATTAGAAAACACCCGTTTTGAGCTATTACCTTGTGCCGGATCTTACTTTCAATCAGTTAGATATAGCCGGATAACAGATGAAAGTGATGCTGACTTTGCCATGAGATTAACAAAGGAATTTGGGGTGGCTGTTATACCTGTTTCCGCCTTCTATGAAAAAGGTACAGACCACCATGTTTTACGATTTTGTTTCGCCAAAAGGCAAGAAACTTTAGATAAAGCCGTTGATAGGTTAATTAAAGTTTAAATTTTTATTGATTAAATTTCGCATAAGTTAAGAACCGATCTAAATATTTTCGCATGGAAAATTTAAAAATCACGCTGTTCCAGGGTTATTTATTTTGGGAAAATATCGACAAAAACCTGCAAAATATCGGCCTTCGCCTGGGCAACATACGCGAAAAAACAGATCTGATCATTCTGCCTGAAATGTTCAATACCGGATTTACCATGAACGCTGCTCAACTGGCGGAACCAATGAATGGTAAAACCATGCACTGGATGCACAAAATCGCCAAACAATACGACTGTGTAGTCACTGGCAGCCTGATCATAACAGAAAATGGAAAATGCTATAACCGGCTGATCTGGATGCAGCCGGATGGTAAATATAGTTTTTACGATAAGCGGCATCTTTTCACACTTGCCAAAGAGCAAAACACTTACACAGCTGGCAAAAGCCGACTGATAGTTGAACTAAAAGGCTGGAAAATATGCCCAGTTATTTGTTACGATCTGCGTTTTCCGGTTTGGTTGCGCAATGTTAATGCCGCTTACGACCTGTTGATCGTAGTGGCTAACTGGCCCGAACGCCGGGCATTGCATTGGCGCACACTTTTACCAGCCCGCGCAGTAGAAAATCAGGCTTACGTCGTTGGTGTGAACCGTGTGGGGCATGACGGTAATGAAATTTATCATTCAGGCGATTCGACATGTATCAGTCCAAACGGAAATGTGATCTATTATAAACGTGATGAAGAAGATGTTTATACATTTTCAATCATAGCCGACGAACTGGAAAAAATACGACGTACAATGCCATTTTTAAAAGACGCTGAAACATTTGTTATAAAAGACTGAGTACGCGCATTTGATTTGGTATGAAGTGTGTTAATTTGCACTGGTTATCTTAGTTAATTAACACACTTCTCCATGAGGCTCTTATACCGTGTTCTTCCTGTATTATTATCCATCCCGGTTTTAGTTTCCGCGCAAAAAAAGAAAAAAGATTACGCCGCATTAGTAAACACCTTTATTGGCACCGGTGGCCATGGCCATACCTATCCCGGGGCGGTTGTTCCATTTGGTATGGTACAGCTAAGTCCGGATACACGGCTTACCGGCTGGGATGGCTGTTCAGGATACTATTTTACAGACACGGTAGTTTATGGCTTTTCTCACACCCATTTAAGCGGCACCGGTATAGCTGATTATTGTGATATTCTTTTCATGCCTACTACTGGCGAACCGAAATTTAAGAATACCGAATACATGTCGGGCTTTAAAAAGAAAAATGAAAGCGCCTCGCCAGGGGATTACAAAACCAGGCTGGATAAATATGACATCGGTGTTGAATTGACCGCGACTAAACGTGTTGGCGTGCACCGCTACAGCTATCCAAGTACACATGAGGCTAATATTATCATTGACCTGCAGCACCGTGACGAAGTACTCGACTCATGGATAGAAGTTGTAAACAACCATGAAATAAGAGGGTTTCGCCGCTCAAGATCATGGGCCGATGATCAGTATATCTATTTCTATGCTAAATTCTCCAAGCCATTCAAGAGCTATGGCATAGCGCTGAACGACCAGGTACAACAAGGACAACATAAGGTGCAGGGTAAAAATGTAAAAATGTATATCCAGTTTGATAACCCCGGCGAGGTAATCTCCAAAGTAGGTATATCATCCGTTAGTACCGACGGTGCTTTGAAAAATCTCGACACAGAAGTTCCTGATTTCGACTTTAAACGGGTAGAAAAAGCTGCCCGCGCCGATTGGAATACCGAATTGAACAAGATACAGGTTGAAGGCGGAGCACCTGCCATAAGTCAGCAACAACGAACCATGCAG
>JBQCEA010000021.1:0-5780 GCA_051960695.1 Mucilaginibacter sp.
ATCTGCAAAGTAACAGCACAAGCAACGGCCAGATGAGCATGACCGTAAACTTCGAAGTAGGTACCGACATCAATACTGCCACATTGGATGTGCAGAACCGGGTAAGTATAGCAACGCCGACCGTTCCGCAGGAAGTACAGCGCCTGGGTATCACCACCCGCAAACGTAATCCGAGTATCCTGATGCTGGTAGCTATTTATTCGCCTAAGGGTTCGCATAATATTCCCTTCCTGGATAATTATACCAATGTTTTTGTAAGGGATGCGCTTTTGCGGGCAAAAGGCGTGGGTGACGTTATTCAGCGCGCCGACGACTTTAGTATGCGTATCTGGCTTAAACCGGATAAAATGGCTGCGCTTGGTATAACAGCCGGGGATATAACCAACGCTCTGCAGGAACAAAATGCACAGGTAGCTGCCGGCTCGGTTGGTGTGCCCCCGCAGAAAAAGAGCCAGGTATTTGAGTTTAGTGTAATTACCCAGGGCCGGTTGATCACTGCCCAGGATTTTGAAAACGTTATTGTAAGAACTCAACCCCAAAACGGTTCTTTAGTGCATTTAAAAGATGTTGCCCGTGTTGAGCTCGGTAAGTTCAATTATTCTTCAAACTCTTTTGTTGATAATAAGAGATCGTCTTATTTGCTGATATACCAGGCACCAGGAAGCAATGCGCTTGAAACGGCCGATAATGTTTATGCCACCATGGAACAGATCAAAAAAACATTTCCTGCAGATGTTGATTATGTCGTTCCATTTGAGGCTGTAACCGTAGTACGGGTTTCTGTACATGAGGTTGTTATTACATTGCTCATCGCTCTCGTATTGGTTATACTGGTGGTGTTTTTATTCCTGCAGAGTTGGCGAACCACACTTATACCTGTTTTGGCGATACCGGTTTCCATTATTGGTACATTCATATTCTTTACGCCGCTTCATTTTACGATCAACACACTCACATTATTTGGCTTTGTGCTTGCGATAGGTATTGTGGTGGACGATGCCATTGTGGTGGTTGAAGCTGTACAGCACTATATGGATGAGAGGGGCTTTTCGCCTAAGGAAGCTACGATTCACGCCATGAAGGATATATCTGCGCCAGTTATTGCCATCGCATTGATATTAGCGGCAGTATTTGTGCCGGTAGGTTTTATACCGGGGATTGTAGGCAGGCTTTATCAGCAATTTGCCATTACGATAGCTATTTCGGTATTAATATCGGCATTCGTGGCGCTATCATTAACTCCTGCCCTGTGTACACTTATTTTAAGGCCGCATAAGTTGAATGAAAGTTCCAGGGGGCTGGATAAGTTTTTCTTCAGATTTAATCAATGGTTTGACAGGGTAACAGGTCGGTATAAAAACGGCGTACACCGGGGAATCAAAAACTCAAGATTTATTATCATTATCCTGCTATGTATTATCGTAGGCGCGATATTGTTATTTAAGTCAAAACCTACAGGATTTATTCCTGTAGAGGATGAGGGCCGTATCTATGTAACCTATGACTTGCCCGAAGCATCATCGACACAACGAAGTGTGGCGGTATTGCACGAAATGATGGACTCGCTAGACAAAATACCGGAGGTTGCCCATTATGCAGCGTTGGGTGGTTTGAACGTGGTGAGTTTTGCCAGTAAATCCAACAGCGGTACCATATTCGTCCAGCTTAAACCATGGGATGAACGTAAGCTTACTTCACTGGAGATCGTAGGAGTTATGCAGAAGAAGTTTGCCAAGTTCAAAGAGGCTAATGTGGTAGTTATACGTCCACCGGCTATACCCGGTTTAGGTACCACCGCCGGTTTTTCTTTTATTCTTGAACAGCGCCAGGCAGGAGGAGATCCGCAAAGCTTTGAAAAGGTGTTACAGAATTTTATTGCGGCGGTAAACAAACGGCCCGAGATCGATAGGGCATTTTCCTTCTTTACAGCACGGACGCCAGCTTACCAGCTTACTGTCGACAGAGAAAAAGCCAAAAAGCTTGGGGTGTCTATAGCAGATATCAACGCTACACTGCAGACCTATATGGGCAGTACCTTTGTTAACGACTTCACCATCTATGGCCGTAATTTCCACGTAGTAGCGCAGGCCGACAGCAGTTACCGGTCTGATATTAAAGATATAAACCAGTATTTTGTACGCAATCAGGCCGGAAATATGGTGCCGCTTAGCTCGGTGACATCGTATAAAATGATCCAGATAGCTCCGCTCATTTCACATTACAACCTGTTCCGTTCCGCTGAGATTGATGGAGGCTCAAAGCCGGGGTATAGTAGTGGAGATGCGATCAAAGCTTTGCAGGAAGTAGCGGCACAAACCCTGCCTCAAGGTTTCGGTTATGAATTTTCAGGCTTAAGCCGTGAGGAGATCCTGTCCGGTTCTAAAACGGTCTACATCTTTATGCTGTCAATTGGCTTTGTGTTTCTGTTCCTGGCTGCTTTATATGAAAGCTGGTCAGTACCATTCTCGGTACTGCTTGCTGTGCCTCTTGGAGCATTTGGTGCAATTTTGTTCCTGACCTTCAATCCAGGGCTTGATGATAATATCTATGCACAAATCGGTTTGATCACATTGATAGGTCTGGCAGCTAAGAATGCGATCCTTATTGTTGAGTTTGCCAAAGAACGTGTGGATAGGGGTATGGAGCTAGAAAAATCTGTTCTTGAAGCAGTTCGGTTACGTTTAAGACCAATCATCATGACGTCAATGGCGTTTATATTGGGTGTTTTACCGCTAGTTTTCGCAACCGGCGCAGGCGCCATTGCACGCCGCACTATTGGCTTTACAGTGTTGGGAGGGATGCTTGCTGCAACATCGTTGGCTATATTTATAGTGCCCGTATTATTTTACCTGATAACACGATTTGCTTATGTCAAAGAAAAGTTAGCAGAACTTCAAGAGAATTACAAACCTGATCCTGACCACGATCCGCAGGTATAAATTGTCTGAACCAGGATTAACAGAATTAAAGAATTGCCGGAATTTGCCCTTATGCAGATTTGGCAATTCTTTTTTATAAATTTTGGTTCGGGCAACTGGCTTAGCCTTTGGGAACATGTCAAACTGACTTGCAAATAGGGCAAAATTTCCTGCAAAAAGCTACAGAAATTAGTATTAGAGGCGTTTTTAACAGCAAATCCGTCATTAGTGTCATCAAGGAAAACATACTGCACTATCTAACCTTTTCAATCAACTGATTAACAATAATTTAGTGCTTGTTTTAAATTATCTCTTCGATTAAATAAATAAATCGTAGCAATAATAATTTAATTTGAAATGACAATTATAAGTATTGGTGGCAAAATATTTGTAAACCTTAGCATACATAATACTTATTACTATAACTAATGAAACAAACAACAATGAAAAACGCAACTAAATTAGTAGCTACAGCTGTAGCGGCAGTAGCTATGTTTTTTACAACACAAGTAAAGGCACAAACAACAAATCCCAATCAATGGCGCTTCGGCATAGGTGTTGAAGGGGGCATACCTACCGGAAATGCTCATGACATTTCAAACTTTCAATTGGGCGGAACAGCAAGATTACAATATGGCATAGGTCAAAATTTTGCACTGATGTTAACTTCAGGCTATTATAATTTCTTTGGTAAAGATGTTCCGGGTTTAACCGACGTTAAATACAAGTCATTAGGAATGATACCTGTTAAAGCTGGTTTCAAAGCATTCTTTGCAAAAAGCTTTTATTTCAGCGGTGAAGCCGGTGCGGGATTTGAAATGTCTTCTTTCGGTGATTTTAGCGGAGATACAACTCCGGGTCTTGAGAAAGATACCAAGCTTATTCTTTCACCAGGTTTAGGCTGGGCTAATAAATCATGGGATGTTGGTGTTCGTTATGAAAACTTCTCAGGACAAAACAACAGTTATGGCCTCGTAGGTTTACGTTTGGCTTATGGATTCTCCTTATAAGGGAATGTCCATTTAAAACAAAAACCCTGCGAATACTTGCAGGGTTTTTTTATTGGTAGATGTGGATGTTTCTTTATTGCAGCTTACCCAAAGCTTCTTTAATGCGCCTTAAGGCTTCTACTAATTTATCTTCTGCTGCTGCGTAAGACAAGCGGATAGATTTAGGATCACCGAATGAATCGCCGCCTACAGTAGCCACATGCCCTTCTTCAAGCAGGTATAAGCTCAGTTCATCGGCGTCTTTAATTGTACGGCCATTGTAGCTTTTACCAAAGAAAGCAGTAACGTTAGGGAAGAAATAAAATGCGCCATCGGGAAGATTGGTTTTAATTCCCGGAATATCTTTCAACAAACCATAAACCAGGTCACGGCGCTTTCTGAATTGCTCACGCATCTTTAAAACGCTTTCTAAACCGCCTTCACTGGCTGCTACACCAGCTTTCTGGGTAATAGAGCATGTACCTGAAGTAACCTGCCCTTGCATTTTATCGCAAGCTGCAGCTATCTCTTTATTTGATGCAGTGTAACCAATACGCCATCCGGTCATGGCAAATGCTTTTGAGAAACCGTTGATGATAATTACACGGTCTTTTATGCTATCGAACTGAGCGATAGATTCGTGCTTATCAATAAAATTGATGTGCTCATATATTTCGTCAGAAAGAATGTAAATATTGGGATGGCGCTCAAACACCTTAGCCAGACCTTCCAGCTCACTTTTGCTGTAAACACTGCCGGTAGGGTTGCATGGTGACGAGAACATGAATAGTTTAGATTTCGGAGTAATAGCGGCTTCTAACTGTTCAGGGGTTATCTTGAAATCATTTTCAACGGTGCTGTCAATAAACACACTCTTGCCTTCGGCTAATTTTACCACTTCAGAATAAGATACCCAGTAAGGAGTTGGGATGATAACCTCTTCGCCAGGATTAACCAAACAGAGAACAGCATTAGCAATTGCCTGCTTGGCGCCCGTTGATACTACTATCTGGCTAAAATCATAGTCCAGCCCGTTTTCGTTCTTAAGTTTGGCAGCAATAGCCTTCCTCAACTCAGGATATCCGGAAACAGGTGTGTAGTAAGTGAAGTTTTCATCCATTGCCTTTTTAGCGGCTTCCTTTACATAATCGGGGGTATGAAAATCAGGTTCGCCAAAACTAAGGCTGATCACGTCAACACCTTTGGCAGCTAACTCCCGGCCCAATTTGGCCATTTTAATGGTTGCTGATTCGGCAAGGTTGTTGATTCTATTACTTAATGCGCTCATATTAAATTTTTTATTCTCGCGGCAAATATAGAAAAGTCTTCACGGATAAGGCTGGAGTAACAGCGTCTTAATCTAATTTTTACAATTATTTCAATAAATCTTCTCGCAGCGGGAGTGCTTTTGCTACTTTCTTAAAATCTTCCTCAGTTTAAGCCGAACCTGAGTTTGCGCAACTGTTTATCGAAAAGAAATATGAGTTAACAGTTTTTCTTTTCCCTTTCAGCTTTGGACTTTCTGCTTACCTTTGAACCTTCAATCCACTGGACTTTGAGAGAGCAAAAAAAGATCATATTGCTGGCCCTTATCACAGGTATAGTGCTGATGATAGCCAAATTTGGCGCGTACCTGATAACCGCATCAAACTTTGTATTGACCGATGCAGCCGAAAGTATTGTGAACGTACTGGCCAGTTCTTTTGCTTTTTACAGCATTTATCTCGCATCGCGTCCACGTGATGTGAATCATCCTTACGGGCATGGGAAAGTTGAATTCTTTTCAGCATTTATAGAAGGTGCACTGATCTGCATTGCGGGTGTAGGTATCCTTATTAAATCGGTTTACAACATTTTCTATCATTATCAGATA
>JBQCEA010000022.1:0-10558 GCA_051960695.1 Mucilaginibacter sp.
CACATAATCCTCTATCACAAAAGGCACATCAAAATTGATCACGTGACTTACATCGCTTACATCAATACCGCGTGCAGCAACATCTGTAGCAACCAGTATTTTCACTTCATCCCCACGGAAGGCATTAATTGAATTGATGCGGGTGTTTTGGCCTTTATTGGCATGCAGTACTTTTACCTCCTGCTCGCCATAGCGCCGACTCAAAAACTTATATACATCTTCTGCATTAGAACGTGTTTTACAAAAAACGATCAACTTACTGATGTCGCCTTCCTCATCGAGCAAATATTTCAGCAGGTTGATCTTAGTTTTGATATTCGGAACGTGGTATAACTTTTGTTCAACGGTTTGCGCAGGTGTAGCCTGCGGGGTGATTTCGATCACCGTTGGGAATTCCAGGAAATTTGTTGACAGGTCACGTACCTTATCCGACATGGTGGCTGAAAAAAGCAGGTTCTGCCTTTTGCGCGGAACTATTTCCAATATCCGGTTGATCTGCGGCATAAAGCCCATGTCCATCATTTTATCCGCTTCATCCAGAACTAATACTTGCAGCATTTTGGTAATCAGATGGCCTGCAAGATAGATATCCATAAAGCGGCCGGGGGTAGCTACAATAATATCAGCGCCTTTTGTTACCTGCTCTATCTGCGTTTTGGGCCCAAGACCGCCGTAAAGCGTTACAATGCGCAGGTCGGTATATTTAGCGAAAGCCCTGATATTTTCGTCGATCTGGATAGCCAGCTCACGGGTGGGCGCCACTATCAATGCACGCGGGTGCTCACCCTGTGCATACTTTAACCGCATAATGATCGGTAGTACATAAGCGGCAGTTTTGCCGGTTCCGGTTTGGGCTATGCCCATTACATCCTGCCCGTTCAGTATCGGCGGAATTGCCTTTTGCTGCACATCGGTAGCTTCCGTATAACCGGCATCGGCAATAGCATTCAATATCTGCCTGTTGAACTTAAAGTTTTCGAAGCCGGTTTCCATGCGGCAAAGATAGGCTTTTCTTTGAGGTGAAAGGATAAAGGTAAAAGGCGAAAGGTTATTGATCGTAAAGGCTTAACTTTGTTGCGCAAGAATAATTCCGAGATCGTAAATCTGAAATCCGAAATCAACATGTCTTCTATCCTCATCAAATCAGCAACTATAGTTAACGAGAATAAACAGTCTGTAAGTGACCTGTTAGTAAAAGACGGACTGATAGAAAGGATAGATAAACAAATTGACGTATCGGCCGATCAAACCATAAACGCCGAAGGCCTGCACCTTTTCCCTGGTTGTATTGATGACCAGGTGCATTTCCGCGAACCGGGTTTAACACACAAAGCAGATATACATTCTGAATCGAGGGCTGCAGTAGCCGGTGGCATCACTTCCTTTATGGAAATGCCGAACACAGTGCCCAATACTTTAACACAGGAACTGCTTGAACAGAAATACGAGATCGCCTCGCGCAATTCGCTGGCTAACTATTCCTTTTTCATGGGGGCATCGAACGATAACCTGGATGAAGTTTTGCGTACGGATATCCAAAATGTTTGCGGTATCAAAGTATTTATGGGTTCGTCGACAGGGAATATGCTGGTGGATAACCCCGTAACTTTAGAGGATATTTTTGCAAAATCGCCGATGCTCATTGCTACTCATTGCGAGGATGAGGCTACCATCAAAAGTAACCTGGAACATTACAAGCAATTATACGGCGACAATATTCCTGTAAGGATGCACCCTAAGATCCGCAGTGAGGAAGCTTGTTATTTATCGTCATCAATGGCGGTTGAACTGGCAAAAAAACACAATACGCGTTTGCATATTCTTCATATTTCTACCGAAAAAGAAACGCATCTTTTCGACAATACAACACCACTGAAAAACAAGCGCATTACTGCCGAAGCCTGCATTCATCATTTATGGTTCAGCGATGAGGATTATGATACCAAGGGCAATTTCATCAAATGGAACCCTGCGGTAAAAACGGCTGCCGATAGAGAAGGCATATTGAAGGCAGTGTTAGATGGCAGAATTGATGTCATTGCAACCGACCATGCCCCGCACACGATCGAAGAAAAATCACAGTCATATCTTAAAGCGCCTTCGGGTGGCCCGCTGGTACAACACGCCTTGCCTGCAATGCTCGAGCTGTATCATTATGGCAAAATAACACTTGAACAAATAGCCGAAAAAATGGCGCATAATGTGGCCATCTGCTTCCAGGTAGACAAACGCGGCTATGTACGTGAAGGTTACTGGGCAGACCTGGTGCTGGTGGACCTAAATGACCCATGGAATGTAAACAAAGCCAACCTGTTATATAAATGCAAATGGAGCCCATTTGAAGGCTCTACATTTAAATCTAAAGTCATACATACCTTAGTATCAGGAAATTTAGCTTATAGTAACGAAAGTTTAATTGAAGGTGAAGCAGGCAAAAGGCTGAATTTTAATCGCATGTAACGAATAAAATTCCCAAATACAGAGTTTTCTGTATCAAACAACACCCAAATAAACCTCTGTTTCTGTTTCCTCAAAGCTACCCGCACCGGCTTTATAAAGGTCATAGTCGGCAATGTATTTCCGGTCCGCATTGCATTGCCAGATATGCTGCCAGGTGTTTGCCACGCAAGCCGGAAATTCCCCTTGTGCTTTATAAATGCGATAATTCCCTTCCGGCACCAGCGCCAGGAATAGCTTATGGTCCACATTGGTATCCGCTACCTTATGTCCTACCACAGCTGTGTACCAATCTGCATGGTCGCCGTCATAATCGGTATATACGCAATAGATATCATCAGACACTTTATTACTGATCTGTACTGACATATCTTCGGACATGAACCGTTCCCACAAACTGCCAATATCTTTGGTCGACCGTTCATCTTTGTTGATGGTCCTTACTGATATTCCGGCAACATAAAAACCATCTTTTTCGGCTAATTCGTACTGAATAGGCATTATTCAAATAAGTTATAATGACTTATAAATATTTTATAAAGAATTAATTATGAAAATTAATTAAACGTTTTGTTAAACTTTCCCGCTTTCTACCATCTCCTTCATTTTACCAAATACTCCCTGCCAGTTTTGTTCCGAATGTTTCTTCGATTCTTCACTTTTGATCTTCTCCTGGGTAATGGTGAGTGTTGTTTTTCCATCCATTTCATCAAGGTCGTAGGTAATGTCGACGTAATTCTCAGGAACATTCTCTGTACCCGACATACTGCTCCAGTAATTGTACTTCACAGATCTGCCCGGCTCAATATCCAATATGGTTCCAGTGTCCTGGTAGCTCTTACCTTCCCACTCCCCTTCCCAAATTATTGGGCTGCCTTTTTTCCAGTCGGATTTTACATTGGTACCAAAGAAATATTGTTTTACTATTGAAGGGTCTATTAATGCCTGCCAAACTTTTGCTGCCGGGGCATTGATCTCTATCGAAGTTTTTAAAGTTAGATTTTCCATAAAATGAGCGGTTTAATTATTGATTTAATCGTTTAATAATCAGATTGTTTTATTTCAGCATCTTTTCTTTTATCAGGTTAAAGTCGTGTTCGCCAATTTCAAAGAACCCAAAACGGAAATGATAGCCCCAGCTTTTTTTGTCGCGGATAAAATCCATTTGTGGTACCAGGGGAATAAAAGGTGTTTCTTTGCAAGGGTAAAAGTTTACATCCCTGCGATAAGGAATAAAATCCTCAGACATTTGGTATTGATAAATATGATCGCCCGTTACCTGACCTATCGCCGTAAATGCCTGCAGCTTTTCATTGCCACTATATGTGGTCTTTGGTGAGTAGAATATCACCCAATCGTTCACGCGGAGTTTCTTGAGCGAGCCAGGCTTACCATGGTTAGCCTGCATAAAACCACCTGCAACGCCGCGCATGATGTGGTCTTTTGATACTACGGTTATCCAATATTTTTCTGATGCCATATCCGGTTTGTTTACACAAAGCAACTACCCGGTAATGACAGCCCTATGTCAGCAGAAATTAGAAGGTCAATTATTTCTTGCAGCTATCAGGGACGACAGCTCCCTGACCTTTTGTTTCAGGTTCTCGGGTTTTATAATAATCGCCATGTCACCGTACATCATCAGCCAGCGAACAAAGCCCTCGATATATTCAGTCAGAAAGGTCATTTCAACCATTTCGTCAACTTCCTTTTCAGATACGAAGCCGTTATAATACTTCTGTTCGTTCAAATAAGGGGTTATGCGCTTTTCTACCTTAACTACCACTTCCTGTAAATTTCTCTCTCTTGCCGAGCGTGAGATATATTCATTCAGGTTAGGGTGCTGAGTACGAAAACGTTCACTTGTTAGTGAGATATTCGAGATACGGTCCAGCCTGAAATCCCTATAATCTTCCCGTAAACGGCACCATGCTATCAGGTGCCAGTAGTTATCCTGGTAAAAAACACCGACCGGCTCAATGCAACGTTCGCTTTTTTGCTGGTTATGCATTGCGAAGTAGTGGATCGACAGTACAGTTCGCTCACCTATTCCTTTCAGGATGATCTGCAATGGATTTAGGTCAAGGCTTTGACCACTTAGCCGCCTGCTTTTCAGCACTTCAATATGACCGTCGATATTCTCCAAAAAATCCTTTTCAGCCATGCGCAGCACCGAGCGTATCTTGTACATGGCTGATTTATAGTTTTCGTCTGATGATGGATCAGTCAATTTTTCCATCAGTTTTTCAGCCGTCAAAAATGCTGTAGCCTCCTCGCGTGTGAACATTACCGGCGGCAGCCGGTAACCATCCATAATGGAATACCCTACACCAGCCTCTCCTATCAGGGGTATGCCTGCTTCTTCCAGCGTTTTCACATCGCGGTAAACCGTGCGTAGGCTTATTCCGAACCTGTCGGCAATATCGCTTGCCTTCACAACTCTTCGCGATTGCAGTTGGATGAGTATAGCTGAGATACGGTCGATGCGGTTCATAATAAATTCAAATTAACCAAAAGAATTTCTCATTTTTGAGTAACATCAATAAACTATCCTATGGCTACCGACGACCGTATTGTAACCTTTGAAACCTATTACGACCTTATGCTGGCCGAGATCATTAAAGGCAAACTGGAAGCTAACGGCATCCCTTGTTTTATTGCAGATGAAAGCATGGGTACTATGATCCCTATTTACAACCAGGCTATAGGCGGGGTTAAGATCAAGGTGTTTGAATATGACCTTGAAAAAGCCAGACAGATCATTGATACAGATACCAGCTTATCAAACGAAGACAGCGACACAGAAAAATAACAGACTTATGAAAAAACTGATCATTACTACCCTCCTTGTATTTGCCGGCTTTCAGCTTTTTGCACAGCAGGTCATTAATCCGGGTAAATCGCAATTTTTACTCATCATCCGGTTCAAAACTGATTTTAAACCCTCATCAGATGCTGTTGTACAAAACAATATCAAAAAATGGCAGGAATATATGGATGAACTGGCAAAATCAGGCGCTCTTGTAGCAGGCTATCGCCCGGCTAATGACGGTCTGACGGTAAGCGGCACCGATAAATCACTTAAAAGCACACCATACATTTCTGATGGCGAATCGGTAAGCTCTGTATTGATCATTACAGCCAATGACATGGAAGCAGCCAAAGCTATAGCCGACAAATGCCCGGTCTTTGAATTTGGCGGAAGCATTGAAGTACGTCCCGTAATGAATATGGCCGGACGATAAATTTAATATCGAATATTTGAACGCTGATCTACTTTGTCATTCAATATTCGCTATACTGTGTTCATTATTAAATACTGCTATATTAGCAGTATGTATAACCGCCGTAAATTTATCAAAATATCGGCTGCGGGTGCTTCGCTTGCAGCATTGTCACGTTCAGCAGTGGCCAGATCATTAAGTCAAACTAATGCGCCTAAATTGCCGATAGTTATTTCTACGTGGGATTTTGGCGTAGCTGCCAACAAAGAAGCGTGGAGGGTACTTGAAAAAGGCGGCCGTTCATTGGATGCTGTAGAGGCCGGCGTAAAAATTCCTGAGGCTGATCTGCATAATCACACCGTGGGCAGGGCGGGTTATCCAGACCGTGATGGACATGTAACGCTTGATGCCTGCATTATGGATGAAATGGGTAATTGCGGCTCCGTTGCAGCTATTGAATATATTGCTCATCCTATATCTGTTGCCCGGTTGGTGATGGAAAAAACTCCGCACGTGATGCTTGTAGGTGACGGCGCTACGCAATTTGCAGTTGAGCAAGGTTTTAAAAAAGAAAAGCTGCTGACCCCAGAATCGGAAAAAGCCTGGAAAGAGTGGCTAAAAACAGCTAAGTACAGCCCGGTAATCAATATTGAGAATAAACAGGGCCTGCCCGGTAACCAATATAACCATGATACCATTGGCATGCTGGCCATAGATGCCAAAGGTAATATATCAGGTGCCTGTACTACCAGCGGCATGGCGTTTAAGATGCATGGCCGTGTCGGTGATAGTCCGATCATAGGCGCGGGTTTGTATGTAGACAATGAAGTCGGCGGCGCAACCTCAACAGGTGTTGGCGAGGAAGTGATACGGAATGTAGGCAGTTTTTTGGTGGTTGAGCTGATGAGGCAGGGCCTCTCACCGGAAGATGCCTGCAAGGAAGCGGTAAAACGTATCATCAAGAAGAAACCCGAAACAGCCAAACAAATACAAGTCGGTTTCTTAGCGATCAATAAAAAAGGAGAATATGGCGCTTACGCGCTCCAAAGCGGATTTTCATTTGCGGTTTGTAATGCTGAAAAGCAGGATTTGCTGATCAGCGGCAAGAGCATTTACTAATTTATAGACTGCTAAGTTTTTAACAATCAATATTTTTTGATAAATTATTGATTAAATTAGTAATTATTAAACAAACTGACTAAGTGTATTAGGAAACGACTGAGCTTGAATACGGTGTATTATAATGTCCCCTGACACGGTTTTAAGCAATCCGCTGAGCTATGAGAAAACAACCCAAACCTGAAGTCAAGCTGGAAGTGTGTGCCAATTCCGTAACGTCTGCCTTAGCAGCACAAAAGGGCGGCGCAATACGGGTGGAATTGTGCGATAACCTGCGTGAAGGCGGCACTACACCATCTTATGGACAGATCCTGACTGCCCGCAAACTGCTCCAGATTAAATTATATGTTTTAATAAGGCCGCGTGGCGGCGATTTCCTGTATTCGGACGTGGAATTCGACATCATGAAAGCAGATGTCAAATACTGTATTGAAACAGGTTGTGATGGCATTGTAATAGGCATATTAAACGCCAATGGTACCGTTGATAAACCCCGATGCAAAGAGCTGATAGATATGGCAAGGGAAAAAGGCCTGGGTGTGACTTTTCACCGTGCCTTTGACATGTGTGCCGACTTTAACCAGGCTTTGGAAGACATTATTGAACTTGGCTGCGAAAGGATTCTGACCTCCGGTGGTAAAAGCACCGCCATTGAGGGGGTTAATATATTAACGCACCTGATAGAAAAAGCAGCAGGCCGCATTGAGATTATGCCGGGAGCGGGTGTAAATGAGCTTACTGTAGCCGACCTGATCCATTTTACCGGTGCAAAGGAAATTCATTCTTCCGCCAAAGGCGTGATAAAAAGCCGGATGAACTTCCAGAATGACGGTATCATCATGGGCACTTCTTATATTAATGAGTTCAACGTTGACGTAACCGACGAGCAAAGGGTAAAAGATATCATCAGGCTCGCAAACGCGTAGGCAGCAAGTGGCATTATTAAACAAGATTATCATTGTTCGTTGCTTAGTAACCGTTATTATACTAATCAATACCCTTAATGCTTACTCGCAACAGGAAACTTATTTTTATAAAATTCAGGATATAACTTATAAAGAACATTTAGCTTCAAATGTTTACAAAAGGCTTGACAGTCTTGAGAAAACCCGACGCCCAAACGACAGTTATATCCGGATCTTTTTTAACAGAGGCGTCGATTTTGGCTTTAAACATGAAAGGATCAATTTGAATTTTAATGGAACATTTTACCAGGTAAATATGCTTGTAAGAAATGACACCATTTGTTTTAGTTCTACGATCTTTGATTTAAACTTTGGTGGTATACCTTATTATAACCGGTTTAATAAAAGGCATAGTCTACCCAAAATAGATACTGCAAGAGCCTTGAGTTATCTTAAATTAAGGAACCAATTTTATGAATCCTCGAAAACTTTAGATGATCTGGAAACCGAGTTAAATATGGATGAGGTTTATGCTTTAAGAGATGGAGACGGCTATTTGGAGACTCAAATGAAAAAGCATATAGACACGTTAGTGATGCGAAAAGATTTCCATGAATTGCGAACTATGCTAAGAAGCATAAACTGTGAAACACAGCAATATGCAATCAGAGGTTTTGATCTACTCAAAAGAAATAAGGTCGTTATACCGATAAAAGATGCAGAAATAATTGATCATATTAAAAAAAGGAATTCTGAATTAGAATCCATGTCAGGTGATATTGGCCCTATTATCTGGAAGGCATATCAACAGTCTAATTAAACACCGCAATCGGCAGCACCAGTTCAATACGACTACGCCCTGTACCGCCGAAGATATCGGGATCAAGCAGATAATCATACCGGATACCAAAAGATATAGGTAATTGATTGAACCATTGCGTATCAAAAAATATTGCTGCACCTGTCGACCTGAAATTTCTGTAATTGCTTCCGGCGAAAAAATTATCTGAAGCACGGGTATAATCGTAAAACACATCTGCCCGCAATCTTAAAAAATACAGGGTATTCGCCACACCGGCGTCAGGATAGATCAATGGAAAATGGTAATCGGCGCCAACTTTATTCATTACATGCAGGTTCTCGGCAACATAGCCGCGTGCAAAAGGAAAGTTATTCGTGAAGTCTATCACATCATTATTTCCCTTCTGCTGATGGGCTACATTAAATACCAAGTTGTGATTGATAGCAAGTCCCGGAAAAAACAAGTTAGCTGATGCCAGGAATTGGTTTGCCGTTAGTCCGGTTATAGCAGTTTTGAAATTGAGGGTAATGTTTTGTGCGAACCGCGGATAAATATTTTGCCGTGCCTGCTGTATCTGGGTCGAGAACGTAACATAGTTATTAAGATAAGTATAACTGCTCGATTTGAACATTTGGTTATACGGAGATTGGAAATCCGTCTGACTATAATACACATCGCTGCCAAAATCCAAACCTGTTATATGTTTACCCTGACTAAAATTTAGCGGAAATTCAACTCCTGCATGCGGATCGGTCTCGTTCCAGTAAACGTTTTGTCCATGATAAAAGCCGCGGCGGTCGAGGGTATAATCCACCCCTGCACGAATGAAAGGAAAAAGTGCGCCATAAACAGCATCAAAACCAAACTGCTTATAACCCTCGTCGCGGTTGTAGTCAAAAGATAATTGCGACTGGAACGTATTCAGCACATTCTCGCCGATAATTGAAATAGAATAATCGGGATCGTTAATACCCGGTACCACACTATGAAAGTTGAACAAATGATAGGTCTTGAAATATTTGGTAACCGGCATGCGTTTGATCTGCACTTTAGTAAGCAAATCGCTTGCAGAATCATTTTTCAAGGCAGTGATTCCTAAATTCGGCAGGTTTCCGGGTACTGATGCCGGTATCTCTTTCCATTTCAGATCTTGTTTATTGGTTTCATTAACCGTATAACCAACGGCTGTAAATCCAACCCAGGCAAATTTATTGGCACTTACAGCAGGCTCATAATTACCTATTTGTCCCGGCTTAACTGCGTTTTGCAATTCATATAATTTACGGTCAGAGACCGACAGAGCAAACAGCCGGTCATCAAGATCAGAGGTAGCCGTAAAGTACACCATGTCTTTTCTTACAGCGATAAAGCCAATTGGCTTAAAGGAAAAAGGAAGCAGGTAATCAGGCTTACCTGTAACTACATTGATCAATGCCAGTGACATTTCACCCTTTTGACTCCTTACCGCCGATATGATCCTTTTACCTTCGTAAAATTTGGAGTAGGTAAAGAAAAGCTTGTCGGGATTGGGTACAACATGCTTTATTTTGCCGTCCGAAGCATTTAACAGATGCACTTCGCTTTTGCCCGAAGGCCCAACCTGCACAGCAATGATCGTTTTTCCGTCGGCACTAAAATCCGGAGAAAAATATTTTGAGTTTTTAGTTACCCTGCGCTCTTTTCCGGTAGCAACGTCGAGTATTTCCAGTTCACTGTAATCGCGGTATGTCCACCGCAGATCGGGCCGGTAAGCAGCGTATACTATTTTTCCGTCGTGATAAGCAAAATAATTATCCAGTGAAACGCTACGCACCGAGATCACCTTTTCTTTATGCCCCTTCTTCATCACAAAAACGGGCAAATGGTCATAAGTGCTCTTCATATAGATCAGCGTCGTATCATTTAGGTAAGCCGGGTATTCCTGGTCGGCAACAAAATGCTGATTTTGTAGTACTGATTCTTTTTCGTCCCTGCCAAATTCATTTTTGAAATGTTCCATCCCTGCATTCCTGAAATTCACAAAATCCTGGCCCGAATATTTCTTAATAGCT
>JBQCEA010000023.1:0-2931 GCA_051960695.1 Mucilaginibacter sp.
AGATAACCGCGTCAATGCCGACATTGGTTTGTGCAGTTTGTTCCCATTTCAGATCCGGGTTAGATGGGGCGTTCGGACTGTAACCGCTAATGTAAGTGTCGCCTGTACCAAAGCTATAGTTACGGCCGCCGCCGATGGTTGAAAGGAAAGCATTATCCTGCAAATTATCATTGCCTACAACGCCATAACCGCCGCGAACTTTCAGGAAGTTAACCACCTCGTTTTGCGGCCAGAAAGACTCTGTTGTCGGCACCCAGCCTAATGAAACAGAAGGGAAGTTGCCATATTTATGATTTGCACCGAAACGAGAAGAACCATCACGACGAATTATGCCCTGGATAATGTATTTCTCTTCGTAATCGTAATTTAAACGTGCAAACAACGAGCTAATATGGTGTTGCTGACCTTCGCTGCCATATCCAATACGCTGAACTGCCGGGATATTGTAGTTTAAAGATGCATCGTTAAAGTTAGTAACTGGTAAGCCGTATTCGTTAACACCCACTGTATAGCCGCCGTTATCCATATAGGCACCCTGTCCTATCAGCACGTTCAGGTTATGTTTACCAAAAGTGCGGGTGTACGATGCCGTATTCTCTAAATTCCAGTTAAATAACCTTGTATCCTCGCGGTTATAACTATTTTGCGATGTTACTGATGATGCATTGAGGTAAGACAACGGTGTAAATGATTCATTACCGTAAAATGCCATTTTAGTACCAACGGTTGATTTGATCTCGAGGCCTGGGATTGGATCAACTGCGGCATAGGCGTTACCCACAATGTTGTGTGCCCAGCTGTAGTTGCCTAAACGGGTTTGGATATAGGCAAGCGGGTTGGTTATTTCCTGACCAACGTATTGTGATATGCCATAAGGATAGCCCTGGGCGTTGCGTACTACGTTTGGTGTGGTATACGGCGCAGCCGAGGCAGCAGCACGATCAGTAACCACGGCGGGGGTAAGAGGATCAAGATTGATAGCTGAACTTAACGGGCCGCCAAAAACGCTATTGGTATTACCTAAACCAATCGATTTGTTATAAGTGTAACCAATGTTCTCACCAAAGTTTACATATTTCGATGGTTTGTAAGTTTCATTGGTCCTAAAGTTTATTCTATTATATTTTGATATGGGAGTAGCAACAATACCTTCCTGGCTCAAATAGCCAAATGAAGTATAGTAGGTTGATTTTTCACTACCGCCTGCTACGCTTAACTCATGGTCCTGTTCTTTGGCGCTGTTGTTGAAAATATACGACTGCCAGTCGGTACCAGTGCCAAGGGCAGACGGATCGTTGAATAGTATTGGTTTACCCGCAGCTGCCAGCGATTCGTTTCTTAAAGTAGCATATTCGGTAGCATTAAGCAGATCAAGCGTACGTGCAGGGGCAGATGTACCAAAGTAACCCGAGTAGTTAATTTGCATACGGCCTGCTTTACCTTTTTTAGTTGTTACCAGTATAACACCAGCAGCAGCACGCGTACCATAAATTGCTGCTGAGGCAGCATCTTTTAACACTTCGATAGATTCGATATCCTGTTGGTTGAGGTAACCGATACCACCGTTATCAACCACAACACCGTCAACAACCCAAAGCGGATCATTATTATTGAAGGTTGTGATACCACGTACGCGTACGGTAGCGCCATCGCCCGGCTGCCCATCATTGGTAGTGATCGTTAAACCCGATGTACGGCCTTGTAATACCTGGGCAATGTTAACCACGGATTGGTTAGCAAAATCCTTAGCAGTAACACCGGAGATAGAACCAGTAGTAACACTTTTCTTTTGCACACCGTAACCTACAACCACAACTTCGTTCATGCTTTTTACATCGTCAACCAGGGTAATTGTAAAGCTGGTGTTGCTGCCAACAGCTACTTCTTCTTTTTTGTAACCGATAAAGTTTACCACAAGCACGCTGCCCTGGCTACTAACATTCAGCTTAAATGCGCCGTTTGCGTCGGTAAGCACACCATTGGTGGTACCTTTTTCACTCACCGAGGCGCCGGGTATGGACTGGCCCTGTGCATCAACTACCTTACCGCTAATCGCTATGCTTGCCTCGGCTGAGCTGGTTGCGCCATCTGCCTTGTCGCGAGGTAAGCCGTCGTTGTTAGCAGGTAATGTCCCTTTGGGTAGTTTGCCCAAAACTATGCGGTCTTGCAACACTTCATAATCTATACCGTTGTTTTTGAATAATTCATCCAACACAACTTTAAGCGGTTGTTCTTTGAAATTGGCAGTCACCTTTTGTGACATGTCGACTGTGTTTTTGCTGTATATGAACTTAATGTTGTTCTTTTTTTGCAAATAATTTACAACATCAAGCAACGTTGTGTTGTTAAGTGACATGTTTACAGGTTTGTCAAGAACATTTTGTGCCCGCACCGGACTTGCATAAGCAAAGCTGCTTAATACAACGGCTATCAGGATCTGACTAAATGTTATCTTCATGATTTTAAACCAGGGGATAGGTTTTCGTAAACGAAAATTCATATATTTGTTTCTGTTTCTTTGTTAAAAATGAGACAATTAGAGCCCGCACCATTCAAAAATGGCGTTCTTCAAATTGGGCCAAACTTGAACTTAGGAGTGGTCGCAACACTTCTAAGTTTTTTTTTTGCCGTTACTAAAAAGAGTAATGCTTAGTTAGGACAGTGAAGGTTATGTTTGTAATTTTTTTTCCATCTATTTTGAGGTTTAATTAGTTGATTAATAATTGGTTTATTGTTCGCGTTTATTCAAGTTCGATAGTATCATCGCTTATCTCATAATTGATATTAAGCGATTTCTTTAAAGCCTCAAGCACATCTGGCAGGTTTAAACCAGCCAGATCAGCACTGAGTATGTAATGATTAAGCCTTTCATCCTTAACCTGTATATGTACATGAAACTTTGAATTAAGCACCGGAATGATCTCACTGATG
>JBQCEA010000024.1:0-2150 GCA_051960695.1 Mucilaginibacter sp.
TCGATCATCAGTACGCACGACCGGACCTGGGCCAAAAGTACCCGCGAACGTAGTGCCATGCTTATGGATGGCCAGTTTCAGAAAGTGGGCACCTGTGACGAGGTTTTTGAGCACACTGATGATGAGCGCGTAAAACCATTTTTTGAATATAACTTTATACAATAGGCGATACCTTAAAACTTTATATAACAATACATTATTACCATAATTAGTATGGAACCAGCAGAAAACAGGAAAGCAGTTATTACAGGAATTTTTTTAGCAATTGGATTACTCATATTTATAGTTGGCGTGTTTACTCTGGGCGGTTCACAAAAAGCATTTTCTAAAACTATACATATCCGTGCCATATTCCAGGATGTTGCGGGCTTAAAACCCGGCAACAACGTTTGGTTCTCGGGAGTTAAAGTAGGTACTATAAGCGAAATGCATTTTACAGGACCCGAACAGGTGACCGTAAAAATGACCGTAGGTGCAGATGCACAGCAATATATACACCGCAATGCAGGTGTGCGCATCAGCTCAGACGGACTTATCGGCAATAAGATCATCGTAATAGACGGGGGTAGTCCGCAAGCACCCATGATACAGGATGGCGACGAACTACAGGCTGAAAAGTTAATGTCGACCGATGATATTATGAAGACCTTACAGCAGAACAATGAGAACCTGTTGGCTATTACTAAAGACTTCAGGCAATTGAGCCACAACATATTACAGGGCAAAGGTACCGTAGGCGCATTATTAGCCGACAGCAGCATGGCCTTGCAGTTACGCAGTGCGATGCGCAACTTACAGGCAACCACCCAAAGCGCTGCACAAATGGCTACTGAGTTAAATGCCTTCGGCAGAAAGCTAAATACTAAAGGGGGCCTTGCCGATAACCTGCTTACCGATACTACTACCTTCAGCAAAATAAGATCAGCGGCTAATCAATTGCAGAAAGTGGTTAATAATGCCAATTCAACAGTTGAGAACCTCAATACGGCGACTAAAAAGCTGACCACTACAGATAATGCCCTTGGTGTGTTACTAAACGATCCTAAAGGGGCCGAACAAATGCGTACCACATTAAACTATTTGCAGCAAAGCTCTGTCAAACTGAATGACGACCTTGAGGCTGCTCAACACAACTTTCTGCTGAAAGGATATTTCAAGAAGAAGGCAAAAGCGAAACAGGATAGTCTGAAGGGAAGCAGGTAGTGTCAAAAAATATCAATATTTTTAATAGGAATGATATTTTTACGGCACCAGTACAACTAATGCAATAAATCATGAAACCCGGCGATAAAGTAATTTGCATTGATGCCAGTATCGAACCGGAAAAAGCGGAAGAGATACGGCGGGATTTTGAAATTTGGATAACGAAGGATAAGGAATATACCATCCGCGAAATATTGGAAAACAATGGCATTGTGCCCGGCGTACTGCTGGACGAAGTGCATAATTTCCCGAAATATTTTAAGCTGATAGACCGTTTCCAGGAACCGGCCTTTGCCCTTTGGCGATTCAGGAAATTGAATTATGCTACCTCGGTACAGGAAGAAGAGCACGAAGCAGAACTGGTTGAAGTTGGAAAACCGGAAAAGCCTGCTACACACGAGGAGAAATAAACTTTAAACGGAGATGAGCAGCACTTTCCAGGCTTCATCTACTTTGTCCTCGGCAAGCAATTGTTTAGCTCTTAAATGTAACTGTAATTCACGGGTGCTGCTATCGCCAATGGTAGCATCCAGCAGGTCTTTGACCTCGGTTGATTGAGCGTACTCATCAATTTCTTCATCAATGGGTAAAGCCGTTACATTGCCCAGCTGACCCAAATCATTCCCGGTGAGTACTTTTGAATTACGAATAGCATACGGTATAGCATCCACACCGATGCCAATATTGCGGTTGGGTTTAGGGACTTTAAACAAGTTATCCCGGTTCACACGGGCGTACCAATCACCACCTAACCGCGCCACCAAGTCGAGCTTTTGCTGATCGATCTTGTTATTTTCATCCAGTATCGATTCCGAAATATGCATCAGCTTGATCTCCGCTAAGATCAGGTTACCCGCTCCTGCGCCCTCTCCTAATGAAATAATCTGGCTAACCACACACTCAAACTGAACGGGCGATTCAGCTACGCGGGGTGGTTTTACCAATTC
>JBQCEA010000025.1:0-3172 GCA_051960695.1 Mucilaginibacter sp.
TTACCATTTTCTGAAGCGGTGGAAGTCGCCCTAAAGACCAAAGAAGTGTTCGACCGCATGAAGCTTGATGTGTTCATCAAAACATCGGGCTCAAAAGGGCTGCATGTGTATTGCTATGTAGGCGCAAAATACGATTACGATTTTATCCGCATGTTTGCAGAATATGTGGCCAACCTTATTCACGATGAACTGCCCGATATAACCAGTGTTGAACGCAATCCTGCAAAACGAAAGAACAAGACCTATATCGATTTCCTGCAAAACAGGCGTGGCCAAACCATTGCCTGCCCGTATTCTGTGCGTCCCAAACCAGGCGCTACGGTTTCTGCGCCGTTAAACTGGGATGAAGTGAACAATAACCTGAAACTATCCGATTATACTATTCATAACATGCGTGAACGTGTGAAGAAAGTAACTGACCCCTGGAAAGATCTTAGCAAAACCAAAGCTGACCTCAAAAAAGGATTGGAACTACTCAGGAAGAGTGAGCAGGATTAAAAAAATAAGTCCCCGTTTGCTGAACGGGGACTTATCCGAAAGTATTAATTAAACTGCTGTGGGTCGTCTTATTAATCCCAGTATCAGCGCGATGATCGC
This sequence comes from Mucilaginibacter sp., assembly GCA_051960695.1. Lineage (GTDB taxonomy): Bacteria > Bacteroidota > Bacteroidia > Sphingobacteriales > Sphingobacteriaceae > Mucilaginibacter. The sequence goes on from JBQCEA010000025.1 coordinate 598, forward strand.
GATGACAAGTAAAACGTGTATTAATCCTCCTACGGAGTAAACGAATACGCCCAATGCCCATCCGATGATGAGTATTACGGCGACGATATACAATATTGAATTCATGGCAGATGGTTTTAAAGTGTTTATTTGTTTTTCAATAATATAAGGCTTCTAAAGCCCAAAATGTTTTAAAATTTTGCTTTAACGCAACAAAGCCGCTCTTGGGAGCGGCTTTGTTCTTCAATTTGCTGTACTTAAATGCTATAAGCTCAGCCATTTTTTACGCACCAGCAGCTGTTGTTCGGTAGGTTGTTCAAGGCTGTCGATATGATATTTCTTCTGCGTTTTTTTGAGTAAGGTAACCTGTAAAGTAAGCGGCAATCCATCACGCAGTACAGAAACACTGACCTTATCGCCGGGCTTTTTACCACCCAATGCAGTATTAATATCAGTTACTTTATTCGAATCAATTGCTGTTATCTGATCGTTCACATTTATCCCGTCTATCCAGGCAGCGCTGTTGCGGAGAACGGTTGTAACTATTATCTGGTTATTAGCAGTTGTAGTTACGATACCTAAAGCCGGGTCATTGTTGCCTGCCAATTCATCGGTTAAATGATACCCCGCATAGCCGAGGTATTTGTCAAAATCGATATCATCCAATCCATTGATATATTTTTTATAAAAATCATCGAGGTTTTTGCCTGTAAACCTTTCAAGGCCTTCTTTAAATTCAGCATCGGTGTATCCACGCTGCTTGCCTTTGTAATAAGTGTCATACATATGCTTCATTACATCATCCAGCGAATATTTGCCTTTGCTGTCGTTAATGATCTCGAGGTCCAGCAGCAGAGCCATAACAGCGCCTTTGTTGTAATAGGATATGGTAGTATTAACTGTATTCTCGTTCGGGCGGTACAGTTTTATCCAGGCATCAAAGCTTGTTTGCGAAAGCGGCTGTATCTTGTTGCCTGGCTGATTAACCACATAGTTAATGTCGCCTCCCAGCTCACTTAAATAGTTGTCCGTTGGATAAAGTCCAGTGCGGTGTACGATCACGTGTTCATAATAAGCCGTGAAACCTTCGGCTATCCACAAATCGGTAGTATAATTCTCATTGTCATAATCAAACGGCCCAAGCGCTATTGGACGCAGGCGTTTTACGTTCCACAAATGGAAATGCTCATGTGCTACTAATGTCAAAAATCCCTGGTAGCCTTTATCGGTCGCATAATTATCGCGTGAGGCACCAAGTACACATGAGCTTAAATGCTCCAGGCCACCACCGCCTTTAGAAGTATTGTGAACGATAAACACATAACGTTTATTCGGATTCTCGCCATAAATAGCTGCCTCGTGTTCAATTATTTTAGGCATATCCTGTGTCAAACGTGCCTTATCGTAGTTGCCGCCCCCGCACATGGCTACTTCATATTTAGTATGCCCAACTTCAAAACCGAAGACATCCTGGTTACCTACTTCAATAGGCGAATCGTACAAAATGTCGTAATTAGGTGCATGCAAAGTGAAAGGATCGCCGTAAACCGGTTCTAAACTGGTCGATACCTTTGTCCACCCTTTGTATGGAACAATATGGACTGTTGATGGATGGTGCAGCATCCCATCCGGATAGAAAAATATGCCGGTTGACGATAAAAATGCATGCGACGCATCGATGAGACTGGTGCGTACTGAGAGTTCAAACGCATATACCTTATATTTTACTTTGATTGACGACAGGCCTTCAGAGTTTACTCGCCAGATATTCTTGCGTGTTTTATGCACTTCTAAAGCCCTTCCATTTGCCTCTGCGGTCAATGATTCCACATTTTTAGAAAATTCACGAACAAGATATGAGCCCGGTGTCCAAACGGGCATTTTCAGATCAAGGGTTTTTTGATCTAATCCGGTAATACTCATTTCTACATCAGCATAATGGGCCTGTGCCTCGGGAAAAGTGATGTTATAAGATATAGTGGTTTCACCGGCGGCTTTACTGATAGCTGAATTCATAGAAAAAAGTATTAAACAAAAAATGAATATGGATAATTGTTTCATTCAGCCAAATTAAATATTTAGAAAGGCATTTTGAATGCATGTATAAACTTTGAAATAAATTGTTTGGTTATGAGTGAGTTGCCAACTATTTCACATCCTGAAATAAAAAATCAGCACTCATTCTTTTTTATTCTTTTAAAAGCTATTTTTGAGGTCAATGCCAAATCGCTTTAAAACCTGTTTGCTGATTGACGACAATTACATCGATAATTTCGTTACGCGCAAAATTTTGGAGAGCAGCAATTTTGCCGACGAAATAATTGTAAGCGATTCGGCCCCTGCTGCTATCGACTTCCTGCGTGAAGGCGAGGTAAAACCCGATGTGATATTCCTGGATATCCGTATGCCCATGATGGGAGGCTTTGAGTTTTTGCAGGAATTTGATAAGCTGAATATTGAGGGGAAAAAGGATGTGAAAATATTTATGCTTTCGTCATCACTTGACCCTACCGATATGCGCAAATCAACTAATAACAAATATATAACCCAGTTTATTCATAAACCGCTTACCCAAAAAGCGCTTGATGAAATTAGT
>JBQCEA010000026.1:0-4131 GCA_051960695.1 Mucilaginibacter sp.
GTGAACAAACTGTTTTAGGCCTGGCAACAGGTGTTACCCCCATCGGAGTGTATGCCGAGCTGGTTCGCTTACACAATGAGGAGGGCCTCAGCTTTAAAAATGTGATCACTTTTAACCTGGATGAGTATTATCCCATGCGTCCCAATGCTGCCCAAAGCTATGTGACCTTTATGAACGAGAATTTGTTCGATCATGTGGATATCGACCGGGCTAATGTGCATATCCCGAACGGTACCTTGAAGCAGGATGATATTGCGGCTTTCTGCCTGAACTATGAGCGCCAGATAAACGCCCTGGGTGGTATCGACCTGCAGGTCTTAGGTATCGGCCGTACCGGCCACATCGGCTTTAACGAGCCGGGATCGGCGCCAAACTCGGGTACAAGGCTGGTAACTTTGGACGACCTGACCCGCAGTGATGCTTCCCGTGATTTCGGAGGTAAATCCAATGTACCTACCAAGGCCATTACCATGGGTATCGGTACCATCTTCAAAGCCCGCGAAATTATCTTAATGGCCTGGAGCGCCAAGAAGGCACCCATCATCAAGAAAGCAGTGGAAGGGGAGATCTCGGGCGACGTTCCGGCGACTTACTTACAGCTATCCGATCATGTGGAGTTTGTTCTGGACCAGGATGCAGCTTCGGAGCTGACCCGCTTTGATACGCCATGGCTGGTGAAAGATTGTGACTGGAGCAACGGTTTAAAGAAAAAGGCGGTCATCTGGCTGGCCGAAACATTGAACAAGCCCATCCTGAAGCTGACCGAAGAGGATTACAACAATCACGGGATGGCGCAATTGGCCGTAGAACAGGGGCCGGTCTATAACATTAATATCGATATCTTTAACCAGATCCAGCATACCATTACCGGATGGCCGGGGGGTAAACCCAATGCCGATGATTCGCAAAGGCCGGAGCGCGCTTTGCCTGCCCGCAAGCGTTCCATTATCTTCTCTCCTCACCCGGATGATGATGTGATCTCTATGGGCGGTACCTTTATCCGTTTAGTGGACCAGGGGCATGATGTGCATGTGGCTTACCAGACCTCGGGCAATACCGCTGTCTGGGATGATGATGTATTACGCTTCGTGGAGTTTGCCATCGACTTTAACCACAGCATCGGGGATGATAACGCCCACCTGAAAAGCGTTTATGAGGATATGCGTTCTTTTTTGGAGCAGAAACAGCCTAACCAGATCGACTCGAAAGAGATCCGGGATGTGAAGGGTTTTATCCGTAAGACGGAAGCCATCTCGGGGGCGCGTTTTGCGGGGCTCGATGATGACCATATCCACTTTATGGCTTTGCCTTTTTACGAAACGGGCAAAACGCAGAAGAACTCCGTAAGCCAGCTCGACATTGACCTGACCAAAGAGCTCTTACAACAGGTAAAACCGCAGCAGGTGTTTACCGCCGGTGACTTTGCTGACCCGCATGGCACCCACCTGGTTTGTTTTAACATTGTGATCGCTGCCCTGCGCCAGCTGCGCGAGACCGAAGACTGGGTAAAGGATTGCTGGGTGTGGATGTACCGTGGCGCCTGGAAGGAGTTCGAGACCTACGAGATCGAAATGGCGGTGCCGCTTTCGCCGCAGGAGGTATTGCGCAAGCGCAATGCGATCTTCAAGCACCAGTCGCAGAAGGACCGTGCCGTGTTCCCCGGCGATGATGCCCGCGAGTTCTGGGTGCGTGCCGAGGACCGCAACCGCGAAACGGCCCAATCTTATGACCGCCTCGGCCTTGCTGAGTACCAGGCCATGGAGGCGTTCGTCAGGTATCATTACTAAGCGTGGCGGTGGGCGGTTGGTGCATGGCGGCTAACGTGCTTTAGCCTTATAATTATAGAGACGCGGTACTTCGCGTCTTTTTTATTTAAACCCCATGTCCTCGCCTGCCGGCAGACAGCGAGGAGGCACAGCGAAGCAATCGAAAGGAGGACGGGATTGTTCGCGGATTGCCATGCCACGCTGCAATGACAAAGTTTTTAGCTTATTATTCCTTTCCCGGCTGGCTAACAGTATCATTGGCAGGACCATTAACCATGCCTTTTTCTGCACTGCGTTCCGTTGGTTCAGGTGCACCTTCAGCCTGTAATTCCTCATTTTCGTTCAGGTCCTGATCATTGTGGAGTTCATCTTCATTCTCCGCAGTTTCCTCTGCCTCGTAGGCATCTTCATCGCTATTGATGGCGTCTTCTTCATCAAGATCCTCGTCTTCGCCTTCATCTACATCAATATACTCATCATCCTCATCCTTATTATTGCCTTCCGGATGTAATTCATCACCGGCTGCACTGGTATCTGGTTCGGTCGCAGGGTCCAGATCGTCATCATCGTCGCCACCCGGGAACCCTGCCTGTAGCGCTTCATCGTTATCAAATAAAGTTTTCATATTTTTTGTTTTAATGTTAAAAATGTATGTGTTCATAGGTGACAAGCAAGGAAAACAAAGGAAGGGCTATATTGAAATAACGATAACTGAGCATCACGGTTTGTACGAATAGAAAAAATAGCCGGGAGAAATTAACAATGCGGAAATGGCACTAAAAGTGAGACCTTATGTAAAGCCGAAGTATCATGGAGTCAATTGTAATAAAATCATTACCAATTAGTTATTAAACTTTTATTAATAATATTGGTCTAAGTTTAAAAATCAATTTAAGCCATGAAAAATTACCTTATTATCCTCAGTTTATGTTTACTATTAGGCTCATGCGGTATAGTGCAACCCCGGTATTTTGGCGATAAGCTGCCGCCAACAACATCGGTTGATATTTATTATTCTGCCCATGATGTAAAGCCGCAATACCACGTAATGGGCCACATGACCATTCAGAATATCGGCCAAGACAAAGTTAAAGCCAAGTTTGTTGATTATGGTAAATCCATCGGTGCAGATGGGGTCATCATTACCGGCAATACGGTTGATGACGGTGGCAAATACGGCTCGGATGTGGTTAATGCCGATGCTATTAAATATGATAAATAGCGATTGGTTGATAGGGTTGGATTGAGTTGAATGGTTGATTGACTGGCGGATCATTGTCTGAACCGGGATTTATGAGATTTTTCGAATGGCCGGAATTCTGTTCATTCTTAAATTCTGCTAATTCAGGTTCAGACAATAATGTGTGGATAAAAGGCCTGTCATGCTGAGGCACTCGAAGCATGGTGGGTAGGCCACCGCACACACTTCGACGGAGCTCAGTGTGACATCCTTTGGTTTTGAACTGTTACACTTCCCTGTTACAAAATAACGGACGGAACAGTCAGACAATTCAACCATTACCACCACCCTAACTATCTTTTCCTTATCCTTTTTAACACCAATAAATTCAGCGAATTTTTGCTGATGCCGGTGATGTTGTTCTGGTACAGGTTCACCAGTTTATCATAATACAGGATAACTACCGGGGCGTGCTCCATAATAATGTTATCCATTTGGCGGTATAAGGCATAGCGCTTCTGGTCGTTAGGCTCGTGGTAGGCCTGCTCAAACAGGCAGTCGAACTGTTTATTGGCGAAGCCGGTATAGTTCGGCCCCCAGGGTATCTTGTTGTGCGAGTAGAAGACGGAGAGGTAATTTTCACCGTCGGGATAATCCGCCGTCCATGAGCCGTAAAAGAAGTTGACACCGTTTTTGGATACCAGTTCGCGCAGACTGGCGCTTTGCACAATTTCAACCCTCGTATTAATACCCACCTGCTCCAGCTGGCCCTGCACATATTCTATCATGTCGCGGTAGCCGACAGTGGTGGTCAGCAGTATTTCGGGCAGATCTTTCCCGTTGGGATAACCGGCCTCAGCCAATAGCTCACGCGCTTTTTCAGGATTGTAGCTATAGCCTTTCACCTCTTTGGTATCGTAACCCGGCATACCTACAGGTATAAAACCTGTTGTACCTCCCGTAGCCATGCTGTTGCGCAGGTATTTTATCATCTTTTGTCTGTCGATAGCGTAATTAACCGCCTGGCGTATCTTCAATATCTTCAATGGTGACTGTTTTACTATAGGCAGCGTGGTATCTACCAGCATACCGAGGTAGACCGTATTGAGCGAGGGGGCAGAATTAAGGACGAACTTTCCCCTGTATTTCTGCGTTACGTGGCCAGATTTAGTGAGGATATCATCG
>JBQCEA010000027.1:0-3242 GCA_051960695.1 Mucilaginibacter sp.
AACCTGATCGTGATCAGTAAAGAAGAAAATGTAATTATATCATCCATTACATCTATAACATTTTTCTTTATTGTATTTCTGACCTTTAGTGTGCTCGTCATTTTGATACACTGGTTATGGGGACGTATCAAAATACTTTATAACCGGGAGAACTATTTCCATTGGGTACTACAGCTCAATTTCGATAACATCCTTTATAAAACTCGCATCCAGTTTTCTATTGTTTTTGCGGTTGTATTTACGCTGATACTCGTAGGTGTAATAACTTACGTATCCATAGTAGAGCAATACAATCAGCAACAGGACGATCTGATCAGCGAAAAACTATCACGTATTGCAAAGGCTTTCGAAGACGGAAATTTTGACCTTGACCTGGCTCACATCGATGACAGGTTCCAGTCGAGGTTTGATGAATTTGCCAGCACTTATTCAGCAGATCTTACGCTATTTAATACTGATGGTGTTGAACTGATCTCGACCCAGCCTAAGTTTTACGACTATGGTTTACAAGCCAGGCGCATCAATGCACGGGCATATATCTACCTTAATAAGCTGCAAAAAACAGAATATATCAACAACGAAATTGTAGGCAAGCTAACCTACAAGGCTGCCTACGTACCTATTAAAGTACAGCAAAAAACACTAGGCTACCTGCAGCTTCCCTATTTTGCCAATGAAGCCGATTACCGTGAACATATAGGTGCATTGCTGAATGCCATGATCAATATTTATGCGCTGATATTTATAGCAATCGGCCTGCTGGCAATTATTATAGCCCGGCAAATTACCAGTCCGCTAAACATTATCCAGTATAGCTTGAGTAAAACCATCTATGGGCAAAAGAACGAGCCGATAGTATGGAAGCGAAATGATGAGATAGGTGCACTTATTAAGGAGTATAACAATATGATAGCTGACCTGGAGCAAAGCGCCCAAAAACTGGCACAGTCTGAGAGGGAAAGCGCATGGCGCGAGATGGCCAAACAGGTTGCCCATGAGATCAAGAACCCATTAACGCCGTTAAAGCTGGGATTGCAACTGCTGGAAAAATCATGGAAGGATAAAGACCCGAAATTTGACCAGAAATTTGAGCGCTTTAGCAAATCGTTTGTTGAACAGATAGAAAGCTTATCATCTATCGCTTCGGAATTCTCGGCCTTTGCCAAAATGCCTGATACCCGTATTGAGAAAATGGATGTTTTCGAAGTACTTACCCAGGCCGTTACCATTTTTAAACAAGCCGATAATACGATGATAAATTATAATCCGCCTGAAACGTCATTCTTTATCAATGCTGACCGCGACCAGTTATTAAGGTGCTTTAACAACCTGCTTAAAAATGCCATTGAGGCTACCCCGCAGGGACGCACCGGCGAAATTGAGATCGACCACCTGATAACCAATAAGCATATCCTGCTCAGCATAAAGGATAGCGGCAACGGTATACCTGAAAATTTACGCGAGAAAATATTCGAGCCCAACTTTACCACTAAAAGCTCGGGAACAGGTTTAGGGCTTGCCTTCGTTAAAAACTCTATTGAAAATGCAGGCGGTAAAGTATGGTTTGAGACCGAGCTTAACCATGGGACGACATTCTATATCAGCCTGCCGGAAGCCGGCGCTTAATGCAATAAAAAATCCCCCCGGTTTTTTGCCGGAGGGATTTCAATTAATATTTTCTTAGCTTCTTATTTTAAGCTGAAAGAGCTTTTACCCATTGTTGATCCGTCAGAATACAACAATACGGTATAAGTGCCTTTCTGGAATGGCAGGTTAGGGTTAGTCCAGTCAATGGTATAGGTGCTGCCATCGTCCTTAAAATCGATGGATGTTTTGTAAGTGTATTGCAAGTCCTGGCCATCAGCGTTGAAGCTACCAGAGTCGGTGCTGGTTATCAGGTTGCCCGTAGGATCTATTACGCGTACATAAACATCATGCAGGGCCTTATCGGCAAGTGTGTTGCTGGCAACGGTAAAGTTGATCTTGATCTTTTTAGCCGGATTTGCACGGCTTACCTCAACCTCTTTGCCGCTGTTCTTTACCTTATAGGCCACAATATTTACACTGCCGGCCTTTAGGGCTTTGGCAATTTGCACCTTAGTATCGAGGTCCTTATTCTGGGCTTCTAAAGTTGTAGCCTTTTGGTTTACAGTCGCCAGGTTGGTCTTTAAAGTATCACGCTCTGTGGTAAGTGAAGTGTTTTGCTTTTTAAGCTCCTCAATGTCAGCAGTATACTTAGTTACAAAATAACGTAATTGTTTTACATCTTCCTGGGCTTTATTTAATTCGGCTTGTGTTAGTTTTCCTTTGGCTAATTGGGTGCGTAAAACTTTTATCTTGCTTTCGAGAGAATCATTTTTAGCACGCATAGAAGCGCTCATTTTTGTTCTGCTGGTATTTACCTGCTCTATTTGAGCTTCGAGGCTGTCCAGTTCTATCTTAAGCCTGTTCTTCTCATCTTCCTGGTAAACTATTTTGGTGTCAGATTTATTCTTTTGAAGGTAGAGGTACACATCAGTCCCCAGCAACGCCAAAACCACAACGATCAGAAAGTAAATGACGTTTGAATTTTTTTTAGGGGCTTGCCCAGATTGATTTTCCATAACGGTTCTTTTTAGTTTTAAAATTTAGGGTCAATTGTAATTGCTCAATGGGTAAAAAAGGTGTTATTTGGTTTACGTGACAATCTTAAGGATTTGCAACAAACCTATACCTATATTGTTTTATTGTTGAGTTAATAATTTATAAAAGTGAAAAAATAGAGAATTGTTTTTCTCCATAGAGCATATTTTTCAGGCTGATGTTGGCTAAATGTAAATACAATATATATAAAACACAAAAAAGGCTCATTAATTGCTTGCTATAATAAAAATTTAAACCATCAGTTTATATCTTTGCAACTTTTAATACCGCTCTTCTAATGCGTCCATATAAATACATTATACTTCTGATCTCCACTTTTTTTATTGTTCTTCAATCCAAAGCTCAAAAAGATACTGCAAAAGTGAGTGATGTGGATACCTTAAATCGCCCGGCGCCAAAGTTTGAACCCAAACGTGAGTTCAGGGGAATGTGGATAGCTACAGTGGTAAATATCGACTGGCCGAGCGACGTACATTTAACAGTTGATAAGCAGAAGAAAGAACTGATCGCCCTTCTGGATATGGCGCAGGCCGCAGGTATAAATGCAATTATGTTGCAGGTACGCCCCGCTGCTGATGCATTTTATGCCAAAAGTATAG
>JBQCEA010000028.1:0-5367 GCA_051960695.1 Mucilaginibacter sp.
AACAGATATAAAAGACTATTCCCTGGCTAAACGCGACCTGAACGAGGCGCTGGCGTTATCGTCCAAGAACCATTACCCGCAGCAGCAGTCGGAAGTGGAACTGGGGTATGCCATGCTGTATCGGGGCATGAAAAACTATACTAAAGCGAATATTGCTTTAAAACGGCACCGGGCAATTGATGACAGCATTAGAAAAGCCGAAGAAGCCGCCATGCTTGCAAAAATAAAAGCCGCTGACTCGGTACAGCAGGTTAAAAAAAAAGTATCTATGAGCAACAACAGCAAGCTCTACGTCTTCAACTCATCCAAAAAACCGGATTCATTGCAGTTCTTCTACTTATCATCGTTTTAATATGCCTGGTACTATTTTTTCTGTACCGGCGCAAGCGGAAAGGCCTTTGGCGATCGCACATTAAACGAAAACATTAGCCTCATCATAATATCATTTTTACCCCGTTAATAATTGCAGATTAAACCCGGCAACTTATGTTTAGTCGGTATGTTATATGAAACTTGTAATTCTTTTATTAATATCTTTTATTTTACCTACGGGCCCTGCGCCTAAAAAACCAGCCGCTCAATACAGCAACCGGTTTAAAAAGGAATTTCTTGAACGCATCAACGAAGCCAGGCATAAAGGCTGTAATTGCGGCACCACTTACATGCCCCCTGCCCCGCCTTTGGTTTGGAACGATGATCTGGCTGATGCTGCTTTAGGTCATGCGGAGGACATGTCGTCGAAAAGCTATTTTAGTCATACCAGTAAGGACGGGCGCACCATGGCCGACCGCGCCATTGCAGCCGGATATGCTTACAAAGGCTATCGCAGCTATACTGTTGGCGAGAATATTGCCGAAGGGCAAACCAGTATTAAGGAAGTAATGGACGGATGGCTGAAAAGTCCGGGGCATTGCAAAAACCTGCTGAACCCTGCCTTTAAAGAGATCGGCATTGCAGAGTTTAACCATTACTGGGTACAGGATTTTGGCGGACGGGAATCTTTTTCGCCGCAGGAACAGCGCATGATCAAAAGCGGCAGGTATAAGATCATTCAAAGGAAACCGGTACATTGATCCCGTAATTATCACTTTAAAGTTACAAAACGGGTGTATGCTTTTTTTAAATTAAATGTTTAGTTTTATTCCTGTAAACCTAAAACATTGCATTTCTAATTATGACTGCAACACCGGCTGACGATTTTCAGCAGACCCCGACGCGCCTATACTCATTGGATGCGCTACGTGGCTTTGACATGTTCTGGATAATGGGCGCCGATGCCTTATTCCACAGTTTAAGCGCCGCAATGCCCAATTCGGGCTTTTTTAAAGTGATCTCGGACCAATTGGAACACCCGGCCTGGAATGGCTTTCATTTTTACGACCTGATATTCCCCTTGTTCCTGTTCATGGCAGGCGTGTCAACGCCATACTCCGTTGGCCGCGACCTGGAAAAAGGCAAGACACGCCAGCAGCTTTTACTGCGCGTTATCCGCAGGGGGCTGGTTTTGGTATTGCTCGGTATTATTTACAACAACGGCTTACAGATAAAACCCATCCATGATATCCGCTTTGCTTCTGTACTCGGCCGCATTGGCATTGCTTACATGTTTGCCAATATCATTTACCTGTATTCGAGCGAGATAGCCCAAATAATATGGTTTTGGGCATTGCTTATCGGTTATTGGCTGTTACTGAAATTTACCTCCGCTCCCGGATACCCGCATGGCGACCTGACCATGCAGGGCAACTTCGCTTCCTATATGGACCGCACCATTTTACCCGGAAAACTCTACCTCGGTATTCACGATCCTGAAGGTTTATTCTCGACCATACCGGCCATCAGTACCGGCATATTGGGAATACTTACGGGTATTACGCTTAAGAAAACCACGCTTACCCAAATGCAAAAGGTACTGCGAATGGTTACCATTGGCGTAATTTTCATCGTACTGGCACTGATCTGGAACTTTGATTTTCCGATCAACAAAAACTTATGGACGAGCTCGTTTGTACTAACTGTCGGCGGAATAAGCTTATTGCTGATGGCGCTGTTTTATTACGTGATAGACGTGCTGGGCTATAAAAGCTGGGCGTTCTTTTTCAAGGTGATCGGTATGAATTCCATCCTGATCTATATTTCACATGTGTTTATCAGCTGGAAATATACCAATAACGGGCTGTTCGGATGGTTATTCTCGCTTATTGACGACCCGTGGAAACTGGTAGTAAGCGCCGTCACACTTTTATTGGTTAAATGGTTGTTCCTGTACATTCTTTATAAAAAGAAAACGTTTTTACGGGTCTGATCCTGCATATTTATGGAGAGAAGAACATTTATACGGCTTTCGGCATATACGGCGGCAATACTATCTGTGCCGTTCATCAGTAGTTGCAGCTCAAAAGAGGATAGCATTGCTGTCCCCGACTTTTTCTCGCACGTTACTGATGTTAAAACCATTAAAGAGACAGGGGCTGACTATCGGAAGCAATTCCAGTCGGAAGACAACAGCGAAGCCCTTACCCGGCTGTTACTCGGCAGTAATTCTTCTACCGATCGCGATGAGATACGGTCACTGCTGGATAAACAGGTAACGCAGGATTTTAAGTCCGGCAAAACGGTGACGGCCGGCGGCTGGGTATTATCACTGACTGAAGCACGGCAATGTGCCTTATTTTCAATTCTAAATTCATAATCGACTACCTTATATGCATATCGACGCAAGGGAACTTCCTGATAACACCGTAATTGAAGGCGACATCTGTATCATTGGCGCAGGTGCAGCCGGTATCAGCATGGCTTTGGACTGGATGAATACGCCTTATAAGGTAATATTGCTGGAAGGCGGCGGTTTTGAGTACGAGGCCAAAATGCAGGACCTGTACCGGGGCAAAGAAACCGGGCAAAGATACTACCCGCTTGAGTCGGCACGGCTGCATTATTTTGGCGGGACTACCGGTCACTGGGCGGGATTTTGCTCACCGCTTGACCCCATAGACTTTGAAAAACGCGACTGGGTGCCGCATAGCGGATGGCCCATAACACGGGCCGACCTCGACCCTTACTATACCAAAGCACAGGTAAACCTCGACCTCGGCCCGTTTGAATATGATTACAAATACTGGCTCGACCAGGACCCGACCAAGGTATCTTTACCAATCGACCAAAATGTGGTGTTTAACAAGATCTGGCAGTTTAGTCCGCCTACCCGTTTCAACGCCAAATACAAGGATACCATTATTAACGCGCCGAATATTAACCTGTACACTTACGCCAATGCTGTAGATATTACCGCTAACGAACCGGTGAATGCCATACAGCAGGTTACTGTTAAAAACTTTGCAGGCAAAACGCATACGGTTAAAGCCAAAGTGTTTGTTTCGGCATGCTGTGCAATGCAGAATGCTCGCTTGCTTTTGGCTTCCAACAAGCAGGCACCCAATGGCTTAGGTAATGATAACGACCTGGTGGGTCGTTATTTTATGGAGCACCTGGAGATCAAATCGGCAGAAATGTGGTTCCCTGACCCTGACCCGCTAAAGTTATACTCCATTGAATTTGGTAAAACGAAATGGCGTGCGGAACTGGGCATTACGCCTGAAGTTCAGAAAAAACACCGCATACTGAACGGCACCGCCTCTTTTACACCGCTTGAAGCCGCAAGAAAGCAGCCGGCATTCATTGATATCTGGAAATCAAGCGACCCTAACGAACGGAAAAAGGCTTTTGGAAAATACGATGTAACCGATAAAAAGGCGCAAAGCAAAAAGGGATATACCGCCTACCAGTTATTCACCCGTATTGAGCAGGCCCCTAACCCCAACAGCCGGATAAGCCTGGATACCGATACCGACGCATTAGGCATGCGGCGGGCCATGCTGCATTGGGAGCTTACCCCATTTGAAAAACGAAGCATACGCACCATTTACGAGATCATCGGGCAGCAACTGGGTCTGGCCGAAAAGGGACGTGTACGGCTGATGGAATACCTGCGCGATGAGAACGATACCACCTGGCCCGAATTTACCGGTGGCGGCTGGCACCACATGGGTACCACCCGGATGAACGAAGACCCTAAGCAAGGCGTTGTTGATGCCGACTGCAAAGTGCACGGCATAGCCAATTTATATATAGCAGGCTCATCCTGCTATGCAACCGCAGGCTCACCAAATCCTACCCTAACGCTGGTAGCGCTCACTCTAAGGTTATCGGATCATTTAAAGGGTCAGATGGGGAATAAGGTATGACAGGCTTTTGAAAAACACAACCCAACTTTTTAAAAGCCAATATTGTTAGCATCGTTCCTAATGTTGAAAATTCAATGTTTTCAACACCAAGCAATTAATACTGCTATTGCTATATTTACGAAAAATATTAGCATTCATGAATACTGTCAAAAAAGGAAGTCTTTTCGAAAACAGATCTTACGAAATTCTAAAGGCCGCTATATTTGATAAAAGGTTAGGATTAGATCCAGACTGTTGTAAAATTTACCAGCAAAAAGGTTATTATTCAAAAGATCGGGAGGCTGACATTATATTTGATTTAAGTATTGAGGTTTGGCCACCAAATGCTAGTCGCTGTCATTTTTTGTATCTGATCGAGTGTAAAGATTATAATGGCACTGTTCCTCCTGGAGATATCGAATAATTCTTACATAAAATACAACAGGTGGCTGGGCACTATGTAAAAGCTGTATTTATTACCACTGGTGAAATTCAACATAGCGGACTAAACTTGCTTCGAAATAAAAACGTTATGTTGATTAAAGTCAATGCTGCCAATAAAACAGATATTGTCCTCTATAACAAACCGCGCAGTAGGGAGACTATACAAATAGACCAACCCGTAAATGATTGGAAAGCCCATGTTGAAAAATTGGCAGAAATACGAAAACGCTATGAAAATAATTCCATCGGAGCTAAAGACTGCGATATTACTATAGAAAACTTCCTAAATAGCGAATTAAATGCGAAAATTAACTGGGAACAACCATACGACCATACTGAAGGTCTTGAATACCTGTCAAAGAAATTAATCTCAGATATGTCCATAGCTATCTTGGACAAATTTGATTATTGCATACTAAAGCACGGGCAGCCATTGCCTTTAAATCGCTTTATGGGGTATTTAAATGAGATTTATGGATTAAAATTCATTACGAACATACCATTTAAGAAGAACAAGGCACACTTAAACGGATTTTACAATCGAAGGAAAAAAACCATCCATATAAATCCTGAACTTGAAAGCACAGGTCATTTTGCTTTCACCATTGCTCACGAGATTGCACATTTTTTTCTACACGAAAATTTAAATATTTCACAAGATAAATACGACAGGCAGGCTGATTCAAGATATGATCCTATA
>JBQCEA010000029.1:0-14946 GCA_051960695.1 Mucilaginibacter sp.
ATATGGCTTAAATCCTAAACATGTCGGTATTTATGGCGGTTCGTACGGTGGCTTTATGACCTTGATGGCGATGTTTACTGCTCCTGATGTATTCAGATCGGGCGCTGCTATACGTTCAGTAACTGACTGGGCGCATTACAATCATGGCTACACTGCCGCGATACTGAACTTGCCTTACACTGATGACAAGGCTTACAAGGAAAGCTCGCCCATCTATTTTGCTGATGGTTTAAAAGGCAACCTACTGATGCTGCATGGCATGGTGGATCAGAACGTAAATTTCCAGGATATTGTGCGGCTAACCCAGCGGCTGATAGAATTACATAAAGAGAACTGGTGGCTGGCCCCTTACCCGGTTGAAGACCATGATTTTGCCCAGCCCAGCAGCTGGACAGATGAGTATAAACGTATATTTAAGTTGTTTGAAGAGACGCTGAAAAAGTGATGAGTAAAATGTTTAAGGCACGAAATGGTTCCCCTCTTGAGAGGGGTATAGGGGTGTGTCTTAACAATCCTAAAAAGGACCCGCCCCTCCTACATCATTATCTGTCGCGTCCCCTCCATGGAGGGGAGTTCGGGAGGGCGCCTGATAAAAGCAGAATAGGATTTTTATTTTTACTCCTGTTTTTTTGGGGATGCGCAAGTCACGACAAAAACATCAATATTTCGGTCAGCCTCATTGACAGCAACCGCTCTCTTAAAATAACGGGCTTCGACAAAATGGTCATCAATGACATCGGTCGCGACAGTACCAGCGAAGCGTGGCAGGCATTGCTGCCTGTGTACAAAATGCCTGCAGATACCGATCTGAAAGACTATCAGCCTGTGCAGCCGGGCAAGTATAAGATAGCAGACAGCGTCGTTGTTTTTACTCCCGATACCGCCTTTAAAAAGGGGCAGGCGTATTTTCTGCGATATTTTCAATACGGCGATATTAACGATGCCTGGCAGTTTATCCGCGAGCGCAAACGACCGGGTTCTTTAAAATATAAAGATTTGCTTTTTAGGTATTAAGGCATTGATTTTTAAATAAGAATTGTTATATTTGCATCAGTTTTAAAAGAATATGAGGGGGCAGTAGTCCCCTCTTTTATTTTATCATCGTCAAAAACCGGGCTTGCGAAAGGAATAATAAATGGATGTCGAAAAGAGAGTAAAAGAACTGGTTGAGGAAAAAATAAGCCTTATGGACCGGGCAGATCTTTTTCTGGTAAGCGTAAAAATGCACTCCAACGGTAAACTGATCATCCTGGTAGACGGCGATAAAGGTGTAGGTATTGATAATTGCGTCCAGATAAGCAGGCATGTGGGTTATCACCTTGAAGAAGAAAATGTGATCGAAAACGCCTACAACCTGGAGGTATCATCACCAGGAATTGATACGCCGCTTACGCTGCCCAGGCAACTGGTGAAAAATATCGGCAGAAACCTGGCGTTAAAGATGGTAGATGGCAGCAAACGCGAGGGTAAATTATCTGGCATGACAGAAGACGCCATCATAATTGAAGAAACGAATAAACAAAAAGGGAAGAAAGCTGAACAGGTTGAAAGCGTGGTCCCTTTATCCCAAATAACAGAAACAAAAGTTGTAATATCATTTAAGTGAGAAAATGAGCAATATTAATTTGATCGAGTCTTTTCAGGAATTTAAAGACTTCAAAAACATTGATCGTCCAACAATGATGAGCGTGCTGGAAGACGTATTCAGAAGCATGATCAGGAAAAAATATGGTACCGATGAGAATTGTGACGTGATCGTAAACACCGACAACGGTGACTTGGAGATCTGGCGTACGCGTACCGTAATGGAAGATGGTTTTTCGGAAGATGACGACCTGGAAATTGAATTAGCGGAAGCACATAAATATGACGAGGACCTGGAAGTTGGCGACGAGTTTGTGGAGCAGATCACTTTAGAAAGCTTTGGCCGCCGTGCTATCCTGGCTGCGCGCCAGACACTGGTATCGAAAATCCTGGAACTGGAAAAAGACGAGATCTTCAAAAAATATAAAGACCGTGTAGGTGAAATAGTAACCGGTGAAGTTTACCAGGTTTGGAAAAAAGAGACCTTGGTGCTTGACGATGAGGGCAACGAATTGTTATTGCCAAAATCAGAGCAGATCCCTGCCGATTACTTCAAAAAAGGTGATAACGTAAAAGCAGTGGTTAGCAAGGTGGATATGATGAATAGCAATCCTAAGATCATTATATCACGTACAGCGCCTGACTTTTTACAGCGCTTGTTCGAGCTGGAAGTGCCTGAAATATTCGACGGATTGATCACTATCAAAAAGATCGTGCGCGAGCCGGGAGAAAGAGCAAAAGTTGCTGTAGAATCTTATGACGACCGTATCGATCCGGTGGGCGCTTGCGTAGGGATGAAAGGATCAAGGATACATGGTATCGTTCGTGAATTGAAAAATGAAAATATAGATGTAATAAACTATACTAATAATTTACAGTTATACATTCAGCGCGCACTGTCGCCTGCTAAGATCACTTCCATTAAACTGGATGACGAGAAAAAGACAGCAGCAGTATATCTGAAACCCGACCAGGTGTCATTG
Source organism: Mucilaginibacter sp. (assembly GCA_051960695.1). Classification (GTDB taxonomy): domain Bacteria; phylum Bacteroidota; class Bacteroidia; order Sphingobacteriales; family Sphingobacteriaceae; genus Mucilaginibacter. The sequence goes on from JBQCEA010000029.1 coordinate 2,568, forward strand.
GCAATTGGTCGAGGTGGTCACAATATTAAATTGGCTGGCAAGCTAACCGGCTATGAAATAGATGTTTACCGCGAGGCTGATGAGCAAGACGAGGACGTAGATATTGAAGAATTTGCAGATGAGATCGATAGCTGGATACTTGACGAATTCAAACGTATTGGTTTGGATACCGCGAAATCGGTATTGGCATTATCTGTTGGCGAACTGGTGAAACGTACTGATCTGGAAGAAGAAACTGTTAAGGAAGTATTATCAATTCTGCAGGCAGAGTTCGAATAAACGAAATAAGCAAAATTAAAATCGTATTTTTGCAAATATCATAAAGAGAAAGTAATAATTAATGTCAGACGACAAATCCATAAAATTAATAAAGGCAGTAAAAGAACTGAACATTGGTATGAGTACCATTGTCGACTTTTTAGCTACTAAAGGCTTTAAAGTTGAAAAGCAGCCTATGGCCAAGCTTGACAATGATATGTACAATGCCTTGCTCAAGGAATTTGCTGCCGACAAAATAATAAAAGAAGAAGCCAAGCAGATCAATATAGGCAAGATCAGGAAGGAGGAACCTGGCTTTACTTCTGAAAAGCCGGCAGAGCACCGCAGATCAAGGGATTTTGAGAATGAAGAGATATTGATCAAGGGTGCAGGTTTTTCTCCTGCTGTTGACAAGCCAAAATCCGAGCAGCCAAAAACTACCGAAAGGAACGATGTAACCCTTCCGGGTGTAAAAGTTGTTGGCAAAATAGACTTGGATGCGCCAATACAGGTAGAAAAGAAAGAGGAACCAGCGCCGGAACCAGTGAAACCAGAACCGGCTCCGGAAGTTAAAGCTGAGCCAAAAGAACCGGTTAAACCTGAACCAAAGCAGGAAACCCCTGAGGTTAAACCTGAACCAAAGCAGGAAATCCCTGAGGTTAAAGCTAAAACACCAGAGGCACCGGCAACACCAGCCGCACCGGAAGTTGTTCAGGAAGCACCGGAAGAAAACGAAGTGATCAGGGCAAAGGCGCAGCGATTGAGCGGTCCTAACGTAGTTGGTAAAATACAATTACCAGTTGAGAATCCGAGAAGGAACCAGCCAGTTGCTTCATCATCAAACACTGCTGGTAACCAGGCTGATCATAAACGTAAAAGGAAACGTAAAGATCACCCCCAAGGTGGTGGCCAGCAGCAACAGGGCGGCGGACAACAGCAGCAGGGACAAGGTGGTGGCAATCGTCCGGATTTCCGTAAAGGCGGAGGCCCTGGAGGTACTGGACGCGGTGATTTCAGAGGCCGCGGCCCGGGACATGTTCATACGCCTAAAGAAGAACCTTCAGAAAAAGAGATACAAGACCAAATCAAAGCTACGCTTGCACGCTTAAGCGGAGCAGGTAAATCAGGTAAATTTGCCCAAAGGGCTAAATTCCGCCGTCAGAAACGTGATGATGTTGCTGCAAGTGCTGAAGAACTGGCGCTGGAGCAGGAAATGCAGTCGAAAGTACTCAAGGTTACCGAGTTTGTTACAGCAAACGAGCTGGCAGCCATGATGGACGTATCTGTTACGCAGGTTATTTCTACCTGTATGAGTTTGGGTATGTTCGTGTCCATCAATCAGCGGCTGGATGCGGAAACGCTTACCATTGTTGCTGATGAATTTGGCTACCAGGTTGAGTTTGTAAAACCGCAGGACGAAGAGGCTGACCTGGATGTACCGGATAATGACGCTGATCTGAAACCGCGTGCACCGATTGTTACTATCATGGGTCACGTTGACCATGGTAAAACATCACTGCTTGACTTTATACGCAAAACAAATGTAATTGCCGGTGAGGCTGGTGGTATTACCCAGCATATTGGCGCTTACGAAGTTACCTTGCCTGAGAACAAGGGCAAGATCACCTTCCTGGATACACCAGGCCACGAAGCGTTTACCGCCATGCGTGCAAGGGGTGCACAGGTAACCGATATTGTGATCATCGTGATTGCTGCCGACGATAGCGTGATGCCTCAGACACGTGAGGCTATCAACCACGCACAGGCTGCAGGTGCTCCGATGATCTTCGCATTTAATAAGATAGATAAGCCAGGGGCTAATGCGGACAAGATCCGTGAACAACTGGCTACAATGAATATTTTGGTTGAAGAATGGGGCGGTAAATACCAGTCGCAGGAAATATCAGCCAAAACAGGCCTGAACGTAGATAAGCTTCTTGAAAAAGTATTACTTGAAGCGGAATTGCTTGAGTTGAAAGCCAACCCGAACAAAAGGGCTGTAGGTACAGTTATCGAAGCGGCATTGGATAAAGGCCGTGGTATAGTAACCACCGTGCTGGTACAGGCAGGTACGTTAAAGGTAGGCGATCCTATTTTGGCAGGCTGCTATAGTGGTCGTGTAAAAGCATTGACCAACGAACGTGGCCAGCGTATTGAGCGCGTAGGCCCGTCTACACCGGTACAGGTATTGGGTATGCAGGGCGCCCCTACAGCGGGTGATAAGTTTAATGCGCTCGACAGTGAAGTTGAAGCACGTGAAATAGCCAATAAACGCATGCAATTGCAGCGTGAACAGGGCTTGCGTACGCAGAAACATATTACGCTGGACGAGATCGGCCGCCGTTTGGCAGTTGGAAATTTCAAAGAACTGAACATCATTGTTAAAGGTGACGTAGACGGTTCTATCGAAGCGTTGTCCGACTCATTGCTCAAATTATCAACCGAGCAGATACAGGTTAATATCATCTCAAAAGCAGTAGGTCAGATTTCTGAGTCAGACGTATTGCTGGCATCAGCTTCCGACGCAATCATTATTGGTTTCCAGGTACGCCCGTCAAGCGGTGCACGCAAGCTGGCTGAGCAGGAACAGATCGATATCAGGCTGTATTCGATCATTTACGATGCTATCAACGAGATAAAAGCAGCGATGGAAGGCATGCTTGCACCAACTTTTGAAGAGAAGATAGTGGCTAACGTTGAGATACGTGAAACCTTCAAGATCAGCAAAGTTGGTACTATCGCGGGTTGTATGGTGCTGGATGGTAAAATTACCCGTAACAGCAAAATACGCATAATACGCGAAGGCGTGGTAATTTTCACAGGCGAGCTGGCTTCGTTAAAACGCTTTAAGGATGACGTGAAAGAAGTAAATGCCGGCTATGAATGCGGTTTAAACATTGCCAATTACAACAACATAGAAGTAGGAGATATAGTTGAAGCTTATGAAAATGTTGAGGTAAAGCGTAAGCTTTAAGAAATACTACTATGAGTAATAAAAAACCCGGATCAAAAGTCCGGGTTTTTTTATTAATGTTTGTCGTGACGAATCATCATATGATGTCTTCTGTGATGTACCCTGTGTACTTTTCTATGATGCACCTGCGCGCTCGCTGCCTGGAAACCGAACGCCACTAACAGGGCAACGGCCAATACTTTAAATACTTTCATAATAGAGGTTGATAATTAATTAATTATTGATGTTTCATTCATTTGGGATACTACGTAAATGAAAGAACGAACCGAGTGAAAATTACAGTAGACATCCAGTGATAATACAACCCTAAAACAAAAAAGTTTCATTTTAATTATGTCGCCGGTAACAATGTTAATACAAAAAACGACGTATTAGTATGTTTTTTTTTGAACCGTTTGATTTCTAAAATAATGTGGCGTATATTCCCTGAACCGTTGCCTAAATTAAACTTATCTAATGAAGAAATGTCTTTACAAAACTGCATTCCTGTGTGTTTTTAACACATTATTCATCTGCCATACATTTGGGCAAACAGCTCAGCCGGACACTGCATACTTACAAAATACTATCAATAAAACCGTATCCGACTTTTACGTAAGTATTGGCGAGCAATCAAGATTATACAATGGGTCCGAGTATCACACGTACGACCGTACAATTAAAGGCAATGCACTTTATCCGCCAGAAGCGCAGGGGATGGTTCAGGGCAACGTTGATTACGACGGTGTCATTTATAAAAATGTACCGTTAATGTATGACATTTATAAAGACCAGGTGGTTACCATTCTTTATAATCATTTCTCAATGTTTTCACTCGCCGGAGACCGCGTGTCTTATTTCGATATATTGGGGCGCCATTTTATACGGTTAAGTGCAGATTCTATTAAAGCTGATGATGAATCGGGTATATCAGATGGTTTTTACGAACAGCTTTACGGCGGCAAAACACAGGTTTTAGCTAAACACAATAAAACCATACAGAATTCCACAAACCAGATAGCGACGCTGGAAACCTTTTTTGTGGCTACCGATGATTATTATGTGAGAAAAAATAACCACTATTATAAAATAAAGAAAGAGGGGTCACTTTTAAAAGTTCTAAAAGACAAAAAGCCGGCATTGCAAAGGTATATTTCCGATAATAATATAAGATTTGGTAGTAACCCCGAAACTGCCATGGCCCGGGTAGCCGCTTATTATGATAGCCTTACTAATAACTAATACACTTGCTGATAAATAGTGCTTAAAGCACAAAGCCTACGAAAAAGCAGACGCATAGTGGAGCAAGCGCGCTCAAAACCGGTGGCCATCCGGCGTAATGGTTAATTAACTTTTACTGAGTAAATATTCGGATGAAAAAGATTTACTTTCTAAGCTGCTGTTTTTTGCTTCTTTTAAGGGCTGCTTCAGCACAGGATACAGGCAAAAAAACCATTAGCGTTAACTTTCAGCAGGCAACGATCGAGCAGTTTGTGAGTGACCTGGAAAGCAAAACAGGTTATCACTTTTACTATGCTCCGGCACAATTTGACAGCCTGAAAGTTACCTTACAGGTAACAGATAAAACGCTTGAGAATGTTTTGGACATGGCATTCCGCAATACGGAATATCATTATTCTATTACAGATCAAATGGTTTTTCTAACCAAGGGCCGCCAGGTCAATACGACATTATCTGCCTCGATCTTTAACAATCCGCCGGCAAATGCGCCGAGTGCACAGGCTGCAACAGTAACGGATTATACTGTTGAAACGGAAAAGAAGGTGGCCGAAGCTACTACTGAAAACAAAACCTATGAAATAGGCATCCGAACAAATAATATAAAATCAGGTAATGCTAATCTTGCGGGATATGTCCGTAATATAAAAACAGGGGAACCTGTAATTGGTGCAAGTGTATACAACCCGGATAATAAGATAGGTATATCAACCGACCAATTTGGTTATTATTCCCTTACCCTTCCACGCGGACGGCAAACCTTGATCATAAAAGGATTGGGCATGAAAGATACCCGTCGTAAGATCATTCTGTATTCAGACGGCAAATTGAATATCGAGATGCAGGAGCAGGTAACTTCCCTCAAAGAAGTGCAGATCTCCGCTGAGAAAGTGGCCAATGTGAAAAGCGTGGAAATGGGTGTGAACAAACTGGACATCAGAAGTATTAAACAAATTCCGACTGCGTTTGGCGAAGCCGATGTATTGAAGGTAGTACTTACCTTACCCGGCGTACAATCTGTAGGTGAAGCTACTACCGGCTTCAATGTGCGTGGCGGTTCGGCCGACCAGAACCTTATCCTGTTTAATGATGCGACCATATATAATCCTTCTCACTTTTTCGGTTTCTTTTCTGCATTTGACCCGGACATTGTAAAGAATATAGAATTGTATAAGAGCACTATCCCGGAAAAATACGGAGGCCGTTTAGCGTCAGTGTTAGACGTTACAGACAGGGAGGGTAACAAAAAGAAGTTCACCGGGTCAGCAGGTATAGGTTTGCTCACCAGCCGTCTGAATATTGAAGGGCCTATTATTAAAGACAATACCTCATTCATTTTTGGCGGCCGTACCACTTATTCAGATTGGTTGTTGCACTTATTGCCAAAAGCTTACAAAAACAGTTCAGCCAATTTTTATGATCTTAACTTGGGAATTACAAGTCAGCTGGATGAAAAAAATACCCTATACCTGATGGGGTATATGAGTCGTGATAATTTTAGATTGAATAGTGATACAACCTATGCCTATAGCAACAAAAACGCTAATATTAAATGGAAACACAGTTTTACCAATAAGCTGTATAGTGTGGTTATGGTCGGCGTTGATCATTATGATTATAGCGTGTCAAGTACTGCCAACCCGGTTAATGGTTACGACCTTAAGTTTGGTATTACACAGTATAATTTAAAGGCTGATTTTAATTATTACCTGAACACCAGGAACACGATAGATTTTGGTATTAGCTCTATTTATTATAAGATGAACCCGGGCGACGAAGAACCTGATGGCGCTAAGTCGTTGTTAATACCGCAGGTAGTTCCGCAGGAACAGGCCCTGGAAAATGCGATATATCTCGGTGATAAATTCGATGTTACCAGCAAATTGTCTTTAAGTGCTGGTATCAGGTATTCACTATATGGCTACCTGGGGCCGCAAACGGTTGATCATTATGCCCCGAATTTGCCAAGAGAACCTCTTAACGTTACGGATAGTACGACCTACGGCAAAAACCATATTATCAATACCTACCAGGGCCCCGAACTAAGGCTTTCTGCAAGATATACCTTAGGCGATGACATGTCCATAAAGGCAGCCTATAACTCTATGCGCCAATATATTCACCTGCTTTCGAACACTACAGCCATTTCACCAACGGATACTTATAAACTGAGCGACCCAAACATTAAACCGCAATTAGGTCAGCAAGTATCATTGGGACTGTACAAAAACAACAGGGCGAATACCATTGAAACTTCCGTGGAGGTTTACTATAAAACTATCAGCAATTATCTGGATTATAAAAGTGGTGCAACCTTATTGCTAAACCAGCATATTGAGCAGGATGTATTAAATACGCAGGGCAAGGCCTATGGTGTAGAGTTTTTGGTGCGCAAAACTGCCGGTAAACTAAACGGCTGGATAAGCTACACCTATTCCCGTACAATGTTGCGCCAGGACGATCCTTTCGCCGGCGAACTGATCAATAATGGTGACTGGTACCCTGCTAATTATGATAAACCAAACGATTTTAATTTTAACGGAAATTACAGGGTTAGTCACAGATTCAGCGTGTCGCTTGATGTAACTTACAGTACCGGCAGGCCAATTACGTTACCTATAGCTAAATATCCGTATGGCGGATCGGAAAGGGTGTACTATTCAGACAGAAATATTTACCGTATTCCGGACTATTTCAGGACGGACCTTTCCATGAATATAGAGGGAAACCACAAGGTACATCAGCTAACGCATAACTCGTGGTCAATAGGTGTGTATAACCTTACCGGCCGCGCAAATGCTTATTCAACATTCTTCCAGGAGGAGGGTGGCGTGATAAATGGATACCAGTTATCTATATTCTCAAAGCCGATACCATTTATCAATTACAACATACGCTTTTAATGGTGATTGCGGGGGATTTAATATATAAAGATATTGTTATCGGACAGGAAAAAAGTATGCGGAATACGGTGAACAAGGCGGTTTATATATTGATATTGCTTGTTACAGAAATGGCATGCAAAAAACCATATGAGCCAAAGGTGGTAGCAAATCCGGGGAATTACCTGGTGGTAGAGGGCGTGATCAATACTACAGATTCAACAATTATCAGGCTTAGCAGAACTGTGAAGCTGGATACATCTATCGGCAGCAGGCCTGAATTTGGCGCAACGGTGACAATTTTAAGTGAAGGAGGCAACAGTTACCAGTTGGCGGAAACAGGTAATGGTTATTACAAGACCCCACCACTGAATCTAAGCCCATCAAACAAATATAGTATCAGAATAATAACCGCAGAGAATAAAGCCTACCAGTCGGATTTTGTAGCTGTAAAGAATGCCCCGCCCATTGATTCAGTTTATTACAGGGTGAGTAATACATCTAATCCAGGGGTCCAGGTTTATGCCGATACACATGACCCCGCAAATGATACAAGATATTATCGTTGGGACTTTGTGGAAACCTGGTTAATACATTCTGCTTTTGACAGCTTTGAGATGGTTTCTACCGGTCCGCCGCCTACAATTGTTGCGAGGCCACCCACTCAGCAGATTTTTCAGTGCTGGCAAAGCGCCCTGTCGCAAAACGTATTGATAAACACATCGGCTTCTTTGAGTAAGGATGTTATTGCAAATAATAAGATCACATTTATTCCGTCCACATCCGAAAGAATATCCGACCGCTATTCGATACTGGTTAAGCAATACGCTATAACCAAAGATGCGTATGACTACTGGTCATTACTTAAAAAGAATACCGAACAATTAGGAAGCATTTTTGATGCGCAACCATCAACCACTACCGGGAATATACATTGCATAACTGTTCCGAACGAGCCGGTGATCGGTTACATCAGCGCGGGTTCATCATCATCTAAAAGAATATTTATCGATATCCGCAACCTTCCGGCATGGCTTCCAACATTACCTTATGGCTCATGTATGGTAGATTCGGCTCTTTTCTCTGGTCCGGGTAACGTGAACGAGGTTAACGAATTTATATTTATTGGTGGTCAAATACCGATTGCGCCAATTAGCATTATGGGGGGCCCCATAATAGGCTATACTGCTGGAGTACCGGAATGTGTTGATTGCACATTACGCGGAACTAATCAACGACCGGGTTTTTGGATAGATACGAATGAATAAAGGGTTAAAAATATTGACACTATTTATATGCACTTATGTTTACATATATGGTTGTAAAACATCATATAGCCCTGGGCCGGTATCTTCATCAGCCAGTTATCTTGTTGTAGAAGGCACGATCAATACCGGTGCTGATTCCACGATAATCCATCTAAGCCACACAGTACAACTTTCGTCTGGAATAGATTCCTCAGTAGTAACAGGCGCCCAGGTAATTGTTGAAAGTAGCAGCAATGCAAGCTATCCGTTATCCGAAATTGGTAAGGGAATATATGCTTCAGCAAATTTAGGTTTAGATAGTACACAGCAATATCGTCTCCACATAAAGACATCAGACGGTAAGGAATATTTATCAGACCTGGTACAATCTAAGCCTACCCCGTCAATTGATAGTATTGGTTTTACCACGTCAAACAATGTTTTGCAATTGTATGTAAACACACATGACCCTAAGGGAGCCACTCGTTATTATCGTTGGCAATATCAGGAAACATGGGAATTCCATGCGAAATATTTTTCATCTTATTATTCAAATGGTAGTGCTATTATACCACGAACTTTAGATCAGATCAGATACTATTGTTTTCAAAACCATTTTTCCAGCAGTATTTTACTGGGTTCATCGGCAAAGCTTTCCCAGGACGTAATTTCTCAGCAACCTATTCTGTCTATTCCGTCAACTTCAGAAAAGATCGAGTTGAAATATAGCATCTTATTAAAACAATATGCGCTAACAAAGGACGCTTATAATTATTGGCAAAACCTAAAAAAGAACACCGAGCAACTGGGTAGTATTTTCGATGCACAGCCTTCTGAGATACAAGGCAATATCCATTGTATTAGTAACCCTCACGAACCGGTTATTGGCTATATAAGCGTGGGAAGTGTAAAGCAAAAAAGGATATTTATTGATAGTGGTCAGTTACCGCTGAGTTGGGTGCCAACCTATCCCTATGTTTGTACGCAGGATAGTATGTGGTTTTGCAAACTGCCAAGCTGTATAAATGAGGTAGCCCAGGATTTGATACCCAATCCAGGGGCTTACCAACCAACACAGCAGTTTTATATTAATGGTGCTTTAGAGGGATACTTAGCATCATCACCGGAGTGTACTGACTGTACGTTAAGGGGCACACAGCAAACACCCGCTTTTTGGAAATAAGAAATGAGAATATCAACATATATATTATTGAGTATAATAGTGGTTATGTGGTATAGTTGTAAAAAACCGTATAATCCTAAACCTATAACAACGGTCATCAATTACCTGGTTGTGGAAGGGGCGATCAACACTACTGACTCCACTGTTATCAGACTTAGCCGGACAGTGCCGCTTTCGTCAAAAACAGGGTCGGCTCCCGAGCTTAATGCATCCGTTTCAATCGTAAGCAGTTCCGGTTCAAATTATCCATTATTTGCGACAGGCAAGGGTTTTTATAAGTCACCCGTATTGAACTTGGATCCATCTGCTAAATATGCATTAAGAATAATGACAGCAGATGGAAAAACTTATCAATCAGATTTTGTTCCGGTTAAAAATTCACCGCCCATCGATTCAATATACTATAAAGCCGATAATTCCTCAAACCCTGGCTTGCATATTTTTGCTGATACGCACGATCCATCAAACAATACGCGATATTATCGATGGGACTTTAACGATACCTATTTATATCATTCGGCGTTTTATTCAGGTTTATACCTCTCACAGATACCTAAGGATACAGTGTTGCCTCGTGATCCGGTAAACCAGATATATCAATGCTGGCGCAGCGATACATCAACCAATATCCTGATCAACTCATCTGCAAAACTGGCAAAGGATGTGATCTCAGAAAATGAGATTTACTTTATTCCTTCAACCTCTGAACAGATTAGCGACAGGTATTCCATACTGGTTAGGCAATATGCCCTTACGCCCGAAGCATTTAACTATTTCCAGGAACTAAAAAAGAACACCGAACAATTAGGCAGTATCTTTGATGCCCAGCCGTCGGAATTGCCAGGAAATATTCATTGTGTATCCAATCCTTCCGAACCGGTACTTGGTTATATAACAGCCGGCTCAACATCAGAGAAGCGGGTATTTTTTGATAACAGAAATTTGCCTGCATGGCTTGCTATAACGCCATATAACAATTGTAAACTGGATACAGATTTATATGCTCAGCCTGTTGGGTTAACGGTTCAGAATTATGTGCAGGCCTTTATTTACTCTGGTGACGAGATACCGATAAGTACACTTGTGACATCCCCTCCAGCCCCGCCTAAAATATTGGGCTACATAGCTTCTATACCGGGTTGTGTAGATTGTACATTGAGGGGAAGTAATCAAAGACCTTCTTTCTGGATTGATAGCAATTGACGAATGAAGAGAGTTGTGTACATACTGTTTATTTTAATAATGGCGTATAGCTGTAGAAAACCGTATTTGCCCGCTATTGTTGCTGCAAACAATAATTATCTTGTCGTAGAGGGGGTATTGAACAGCGGCACAGATTCGACGTTTGTCAAGCTTACACGAACAGTTAAATTAGCAGATTCCGCTTCGTATACTTCTGAACTTAATGCAGCAGTGACAGTTCAGGGTAATAACAATACAAGTTATCCATTGCAAAGTCTTGGCGGTGGCTTGTACGCTGCACCAGCCCTCGGCTTATCAACCAACATACAATACAGGCTTACTATTCAAACATCCAATGGAGAGCAATATCTTTCGGACTATGTGCAGGCAAAAGATACACCGGATATTGATAGCATATCCTTTGTTGGTAATCCGGGAGGCATACAGTTTTATGTAAATTCACATGACCCGAATAATAATACTAAATATTACCGCTGGGATTTCGAGGCGACGTACGGCTATATATCATTTTTCCAATCTTATTTTAAAGTCGGTTCAGATGGTTACCCATTATTGCGCAAGGATTCCTCGGACATGATCTATGAGTGTTACAAAACTATTCAGTCTCAGCAAATATTGTTAGGCACGTCGGCCAAACTTGCCAAAGATGTAATTAATAAACAACCAATAGATTATGTGCCGCAATCGTCAGGTCTGATCTCTCACGGATATAGCTTGCTTTTGCGCCAGTATGCCCTTACACCAACTGCATACGACTACTGGCAAAACCTGAAAAAAAATACCGAGCAGATCGGGAGTATTTTTGATGCACAGCCGTCCGAAATACAAGGGAATATACATTGCGTAACTCACCCTGCGGAACCCGTGGTTGGATTTATAAGCGCATCGAGCATAAAAACAAAAAGAATATATGTAGATGGCAGAAACACGGGCTCATACGAGCCTTGGTATATACCGCCGCCAAATGATCTTACTTGCACGGTAAATTTTATTCCGGTAAACCCGGAAGCAACATTCAAGACACGCTTGGGGGCAGCCGTAGCAAGAGGCGATACGGTATTAATAAATTCTGTAGAGGATGAGATGACAGGTGCAACCGTAGCTTACAGCTATGGCTGGATAGGCTGCATAGATTGCAGGGTAAAGGCACCTTTTGGAAATAACGTGCGACCCGTTTTTTGGCCGTACGGAAAAGGTTTATAAATGACTAATAATTGAAGAAAAAATAAATTACAGGTACAAACATAGAGCCATGAAACAACTAACCTGTTCACTAACCAAACTGATCGGAGCTTTAGCAGGTATAATGCTGCTTGCTCAAAACAGCAATGCGCAAACCCTGAACGATATTCAGAGTAGTTTTGACAATTACCGTCAATATGCCCTGAAGGAAAAGGTATTTGTACATACAGAC
>JBQCEA010000030.1:0-8231 GCA_051960695.1 Mucilaginibacter sp.
TTGTTACTTGACAAACTGGTTGAAGAATTTAGATTTAAAGCCAGAGGAATTAAGCTCACGTGTCGTAGTGACTACAAAGAAGCCATAGCTTTTTGGACACGCTACAACTTTCAGCCTAAAGGTAAGTTGCCAAGTAGAGGGACAAACCCAAATGTGCATTTGGTGATTTGGTGGTTCTCTTTTGGACAGGACGATCTTTTTTCAATCCAGAAGAATGATAAGACAAAAGCTGTTCTTGACTTCAACATTATTGCAAAACTCATGGACATGCAGGTCACAGATATCGGCCGTGACGAAATAGTCCAACTACAAAGTGATTGGTTAGTTACTGAAGTTGAATATTTTCAGACTTCTGAAACAACAAGTGAGATCTTTCGAGACAATAACGCAATCCGAAGAAATCGCAGCATGACTTTTTTACAAAATTTCCCAGAGTTAAATATTGATAAGCCGAGTATAAAACTGGTGGAGCAAGAGTTATTAACTCTCATTCCTGGCAATTCTGATAATGATCGTTCGGATCGCCGTCAATTAGCTGAGACTATTCTATCTGGTTTTCCATATTTTGTAACACTAGATGACGGCATCTTAAAAAAAGCAAAGCCTGTCTTTAAAGCCTATCAATTAAAAATTGTCACCCCATCAACGTTAATTTCTGAAATTGATCTTTCGATTAATTCGGAGGATTATTATCCAAACAAATTATCGGGAAATGGATTTACCATCGAAAAATTAAAACCTGATGAACGTGAAGCTGCTGATCAAATCTTTTTAAATAATGGTGCAGGTGAAAAGAAATCAAATTTTTGTGCGACATTAAATGAGCTCGTTGCAAAGCCTACTGGGCGCGTGCAAGTGATTAAGCAAAATGATGGTATGGTAGCTTTATATGGTTACTATGAAAGAAATGACGAGATTCATGTACCTATTATGCGCACTAAACAATATTCCTTGCGGCAAACATTATTCATTCAAAATGTTACCGATCTTATAAAAACCGCGCATTCAAAAAACAAAAGATTCGTTATCATTAGCGACCAGTACTTAACTGAACTGGAGAAGGGTATGTTGCTCGATCAAGGTTTTTTTAAGAATCAAGAAACTTTTTTAAGAGCCATTAAATCTGGTCTATATAGCACTCATGACGTACAAAATAAACTAAATGATATTACGCAAAGGGTACCCGAATTAACGGCTTTGATAAACGCCGTTGGCAGTGGTACAAACATATATTTAGAAACGCTGCAGTTAGAACAGTTATTATGGCCTTTGAAAATTTCAGATGACCAGGTTCCTTGTTTTGTCGTCCCTATTAAACCGCGTTACGCCAAGGAATTGTTCGATACAAAAGCGGCCAGCTCAGAACTGTTTGGTGTTGATCCGGGTTTAATATGGAGTAAGGAAAATGTTTATTATAGAAACATTAATCCCAATGTTGAAACCTTCCCAGCACGTATTCTTTGGTATGCCAGCGCAGATGTAACATCGTTACGGCAAAAAGCAATAGTTGCCTCTTCTTATTTGAACGAAGTGGTGATCGGACCGGCAAAAGCTGTGTATCGAAAACACGAAAAGTTTGGCGTTTATAGTTGGGAAAGAGATATTTTAAAACTAGCCGGTGGAGTACCAAATAAGCCTATTAAGGCGTTGCGATTTAGTGATTCAGAATCATTTCAATTTCCGGTATCTCTGTCGAAAATAAAACAAGTGTTGGCAAAGTATGGAGAATCCGACAATAATTTTCAATCACCATTAAAAATTAAAAACATTACATTTATGGAACTCTATGCACTAGGTAATAGGTTGACATTATGAATAATTTGATCTTGATATCTATTAAAGGACAGTATGTCAATGAAATGCTTTGTGGGCGAAAAAAAATTGAATTACGCAAGTCTGTCCCTAAGGCATCTGCAGGTGACGTACTGATTATATATACCACTCATCCTAAGAAAGCAATTACAGCTATAGCAATAGTCGAACAAATAATTACCTGTACCCCAAAAGACATGTGGAATCTCCATAGCGACGTGCTGGGGATTAACAAAGTAGAGTTCGACAATTACTATAAAAACCATAAAAAAGCTGTAGGTATAGAGTTGACTAACATTATTCAACTTAATGCAGAAATCTTGTTAAGTGCGATAAAATTAGTTGACCCTAAGTTTTCACCTCCTCAGACTTTTAAGTATTTAAACAAATTCACTACGTTAAGAGATTTTAGGCATCTAATCGGTCAAAGATAGGCTGGAGGCAGCTGAATGGTGTGGGGGGAAGAACATCTTTCACCGCGAGATTAACGAATTTTGCAATCAGGTACTAAACGTTTACTGGCCTAAAGCTGCCTCCATCAAAAACATCATGAGTTATGAGTGGGAAAAGTGGAAAGGGAAAATCAATGTGCTGTCAGGGTGCTCTCAGCCCTACAGCATAGCATGGAGAGGCCACCGGTTCGAATCCGGTATTCTCCACTTGATTATCAGGCGCTTACAAATTGCAGTAAGTGCCTTTTTATCCAGTATCCTCTAAAATGAGTTTAAATCAGTTAAAGATGATTTAGTAAAATACCCGAATGAATGCTATTTTAAATTTGAATTGTTAGTCACTGCTGTTATTCTCCTTCTCATTCGTGAAGTCTTAAGTTGTAGTCCGGTTTTATTTTTCGTATAGTATTAAAAATCTGTTGCCTGATATTGTCCATGTTTTGACAGGCATTGTCCGACAATATATATGTTGGGCAATCGGCGTCACCACATCTGCAATTTTCAATCTCCTTCTTTCGGCACAGGTCAACAAAAGTATCACGTAATTTTATCAGTAAATCATACAAGGCGGTGACTTCGTTTCTTAAACTTACATTCCTTAGCTGATGTCTTGATGGAATTTGTTTGATTAAAGTGCCATCTCGCAAACGGTGCATACCGGTGTTCAGAACCTCTATCGTGTCAGTTATTGCCTTACCAAAATGCGGTATATTTACTTCTCTATAAAATGGTGTGGCAAACGCAGGACGATTAAAGCAGTCGAGTATGTTTTTTATAATTCGAGCATCATCCCAAATATCAGATTCAGTTTCTGGAAAGCTATTCCCTTCAAAGAAACGCTGAAGTAGCTCCGGCGCATGTATGCGTATATTTTCTTCAATATCTGCTCCGCTCCACACTTCCACAGTATTAACACCAATACCTAATCCATAAGACTTTATGCCTTTGTTAATGCTTGCTGCGACTTTACCTCCACAAACGATGATCAGGTTATTCGGAATGGCATTAGCAACCACCAATTTATTAATATCGTCTTTACCCTTTTTAAGAGTTAGCGCTTGATAATTAGCGCATAAATAGCAGTAAGTTTCACCGTGGCTTTCGCCCCATATATCCTGACCTTCATCATGACCTGCCTGACCAAGCCAATCCAACGTTTCCCAGCTTCTTAGTCGTTTCACATAAGTGAAGATGAGCCTTTCAAAATCTGACCAGCTCAAATCATCAAAGTGAATGCGGTGAACTGTTTTGCTTATGGTTCCAGGTTGTGGGCTAAGATTTGCAATCGTAACAGGCTGAGCTTTACTCTCTGTTTCTTTATCTTGCAACCATTGTTCAAATAGCTGCGTGCAAACCTCCGAATTAGGTTTTTTCTTCAATATGGGCAAAATCACATAACGCATGTGTTTTAGAAAGTCATTTTGGGGCTTATTATTGACCAGATAGTAATTGTAATGATATTCAATAACTTGATCAATATTGTAAATAGGTTTCCATCTATAAAGCTTATAAACAAATTGCTGGTCATAATCTTCGTCGGTTGTGTTCCGGTATATTGTTTTACCAGGAGTATCGGGTGTTCCCCAAAAATCGCTACCCCTCCGCCCAGAAGTGATCCAAGCCCGCTGAGAGCCAAGATTCTTCAATGCCAGCGCATCTTCAGGCAACTCTCCTTTTTCACTTATATCAAAAAATGGATTCATAATTTTATTTCTGAATGTTATTTTCCCATATCGCTTTAACTGCCATTATCCATATACAAGTCTTTACCATTTTATATCAGGAAACTCCTGAAACTCTAAGTCGGTAATCTCACAGTTTTGCTCTTTAGCCGACTGCTCAAACGATGCAATCAATGATTTATGTTCCGGTGTCCAGGTATTAAAGTAGTTGGTAAGTAAGTATGGGATTTTTCTAAAACGCGCTTTGCCTGCTTTACCGGAAACATATTCAATATGAATTGCCTGATAAATTATGAAAGCATACTCATTGCTTATTGTAATGCCTTGTGCAATAAAACGTTTTATCTCTGACGCGCCAGTACTATCATAAGCATCAAGCGCACGTTCAATTACATATTCTAGCAAATACATACTTGCCTGATGCAATCTGCCTGTCTGAATGTAGCCAGCATTGTGACGAAGAGCGGCAATGAATATTAAAATATCAGTCCATACCAATTGAAAGCCATAATAATGCAGGCTATGCTCCTGGCCTGGAAAACTCATTTCTTCCGTCAGGCGTTGACCGCTGTAGCCTTTACGTATTTCATAGGCAAGGTTCATCAGCAATTGGTGTTGCCCATTTTGCCATTTATTGCTATCATTTAGCGAATTGGCGATATCGTGAACCGTTTCGTAAAGACTCGCTAGATCGCCATAATCTCCGAAGATAGATACACCGGTACCGTTTTTTGTTGGAAAAGCTTGCAGCATTATGACTAAGGTTTGTTAGTTCATCAAAATTATAAATAATCCCTTATCTCCTGTTTTATTCATCTTTTAAAACCTGATACTTTGCAATGCGAATAAGCGCAGCTAAAAGCAAATGCATCTTATCCAGCGAATAATCAGTGACGTTATAAAAGCAGTGGGCTACATTGTTGCGTAGGTTTATGCCACCCTCGTTGGCAAACAGGAATTTGAAAAATTGGACATCCTCTTTATCAAAATAGACTTGCATCTTTTCATCTGCCAACACGTTATGTATATATGCTTCCTGGGTGCCTTTCTTACCGGCAACAGTAGTCGAAATATTTAGTCGTTCTGCGAAATTCCGAAGCAGACCTTCTACTTTCAGCGTTAAGCTGTCAATAGGCAGCATAAAACTCGGCGTATAACCTTCACCCCAAACCCAGCTTTGAACTTGCACAAAATATTCAACAATTGCTGGGGATAGCATTGAAATCCAATTGAATGACAAGGTGTTCCCTGCTAAATCCGTTTCCAGATAGGGCTCTCCCAACCAGGTATGCTCTTTAAGAAATTTAAGGAAGTTACGGTAAGTCAAATGACCGGATTTAATGCCTGGAACAAATACGTAATGCAGATATTGCAAAGTGTAGAACTGCAGATACCTGCTATACGCTTCATGAAATCTTTTATTTTCTCCTAAACCATCCTGATTGGTTCTGATGTTTTTATTAGCGTCAAACTGAATTACAGTAAACATATCGAATGATGACTTTAAATTTTTCACCCTTTGTGATATGGAGGACGCATTAGGGAAAAACCAACCTTCGATCAAACTTGCATAAATTTGCTCCGGCGATTGTTTAAGCAACTCTTTGCATTCATTCTCTATATACTTCCTCAGCAACTCATATTGTTTGGTTTCATCTTCACTAGCTGGGATGCGCACATGCGAAAGCTTAATGTGGGGTTTTAGCTCAAACAATAATTGTTCAGCCTGTTTTTTCTTGTGCGTATGACCTGCATTTTTATAAGCTTCTATAGCAGAGCTGATCGCTTTTGCTTTAAGCCAATAACGTTCCGGTCTAGTTTCTCCTTCCGCAATTTGCATGTGCATGTCACCCAATCGCTGATGCCATATCTTCACATCAGAACCCAACCGTATCGCCAACTTTATAGCATTATCAAAATATCCGTGAGTCCACAAAAACTTGTCTTTTATATGTGCCCCCTTTATTATCTCGCTTTCAAACAGCTCCAATGCCCCATTAAAATCGGCAGGCTTGAATAGGGCTTTGGTTTCTAACATGGCCTCTAACAACGACTCCTTAATGAAAAACGGAATGGCTGCATTGTTATACAATACGTCCAATATCAATGCTTTAAGTTCTTCAACCTTTGCTTTGGTTTCAACACAAAGTATAATTAGCTTTTTAAGCAGACGGTTTATTTCAGAAAGGTTGTGATCGTCAGCATCTATTTCAAACTGCTGTATATAAAGTGGAATTTGCGCCATATAACCTTCTATAGCTCTTATCGCGAACGCTTTATTTTTTATTCCTTTAGGCCCACGCCAAACAAGATGGTGGTAACGTGCTACTAAAACCGGATTGATAACCTGTTCGCAACGCTGCTTCAAATAATCAAAAGCCTTTGATTGAAAACTAGCTAAGTCTGGAAATTCGTTATAATTATCAGGTTCTGCTCTTGTTGAAATACTATAAGCAAAAGGTTCAATGCCATGAAACCCAAATAAAAAAGCTTCCAATTCCCATTGGGCTAACTGTTTTTCTTCAGCATCTTCATTCTGATTTCTAAAGTCTACCAGAACATCAAGCATTTTATGATCCCTGGTTAGCAACAACGCATCTTTTTCCAGCAGTTCGTAAAGTAGTTGCATGCTTCTGATTTCCTTAACATCGATCTTTTCTTTTTTCATAATGATTGAAAACGATAGGAAACATTAACATTAATCAGTTTATCTATATATGTCTTTTTCGGTAAAGTGATTTCCGTTATGGGTGAACGTTATATTGCTTGTATTAAAAATAATTTGTACCGATACTTTTCTGTTTGTGTCTGCAACACTATCTTTTGCATTTTGCAATAATTCCCAAGCCCATCGTCCATAATTACTCTTAACAGTTTTTTCTAAATCATGAAGGCGTTTGATTATTTTATCAGCTATGGATCTGTTTCCGTCTTCTTTCCGTCCCTCTTCAATTGATTGGATCATTTTATCTAAAAATATAAATATGTGGATAGTTATAATTTTCACCAAAGTTATGATATATGATATAGTATAGGTTGTTATTGGTATGGTACTCTAAATAAGCTTGTCTGCACAAACAATTCGGTATCGTATTTTTTTAGTAAAAAATGTTCTACTTTTAAATCTTTAATCAAATTAATACTCTGATCTTTATTGATGTCACTTTTATCTACAGTCGATTTCCCTAAACCCTCAAGTATTGGTAAGCTTACTAATCAAGATATTTTCTTTGGGCCGCCTGTACCAGCAATCGACCGACTAAAGATATTCTCACCGGAGCAATTTGAAGATATGATTAGGGAATGGGTAACTGGCTACTTGATTAAGGGAGGGGATTATAAAGTTTGTAAGAAGTGTTCTGGTGCGGGTGACATGGGAAGAGATGTAATTGCCCAAGTTGACGACATTATTTGGGACAACTATCAATGTAAACATTATGGTAGCCCCTTGGCGCCATCAGAAATAAATAGCGAATTAGGTAAACTCGTTTACTATACTCACAAAAAGAAGTATACGCTTCCCAGAAGATATTATTTTGTATCTCCCAAAGGTGCCGGACCAAAATTCAATCAATATCTTGAAAATCCAAAAACGTTAAAGGAGCAATTAATTTTAAATTGGGACAAACACTGTAAAGATAAAATCAAAACCAATGAGGAAGTAAGCTTAACTGAGGAGTTGCTGGGGCACCTTAAAACAATTAACTTTTCGATTTTTGAAAGCTATGACCCACAGCGTCTGATAGACGAGCATGCTAATACATCTTATCATGCAAGTAGATTTGGTGGAGGATTACAAAAAAGACGGGATTTAAACGTCAACATACCGATAGGCATACAGGTTAATGAAACTGTCTATACGAGTCAGTTATTCCTAGCATACAGTGATCACATCAAAACCGAGATCACAGAAGTTGCACATCTTAACGGACGTGATGAGCTACAGCGGCACTTTAGGAGGCAACGTTTAGGATATTATTCCGCTGATTCCCTCAACCAATTCAGCAGGGACACCTTACCTAATGATACCGATTATTTTGAAGATTTAAAAGACGAATTTTACGCTGGTGTAGTTGACGTTGCAGAGGAAAATTACAAGTCCGGGTTTGAACGCGTTAAAGCGACAACTAATTTTGCAAAAACGTTAAATCTTAATGCAAATCCGTTGGTCAGCCAATTACGTGTGGCAGACAGAGAAGGAATTTGTCATCACTTAGCAAATGAGAAACGATTGATATGGGTGACTGGAAAATAAATTTAGAAGAGCGTAATATTAGACTTTTCA
>JBQCEA010000031.1:0-3056 GCA_051960695.1 Mucilaginibacter sp.
TGGAAAAAGGCGTAACTGATATGGTGCGCTTGTCCGACGGACGTATGAGCGGCACAGGTTTCGGTACGGTGGTGCTGCATGTATCGCCGGAAGCTTCAGCAGGAGGAACACTCGCTGTTATACAGGACGGCGATATGATCAGCCTGGACGTTTATAACGGTACATTGAATGTTGATCTTTCAGAAACAGAGATCGCTTTGCGCAAACGCCAGCTAACGCCAAATATGGATATGGCTGCTCGCGGATATGTATACCTGTACCAGCAGCATGTGGAGCAGGCGCACCTTGGCGCTGACCTCGACTTTTTGAAGGGCGGCAGCGGCAGCGAGATACATAAGGATTCGCATTAAAGAAAAACAGTGTCATTTCGGCGAACAAGTGGTGAATTGCGGGTTAGCATGAGGAGAACTTTCTCTTGAGCCGGTTGTGTTCTGACGGCGTGAGCGAAAAAAACTTATACATCATGCCTAAATTATTTTTGTCAAGCGTATAAGATTTCTCTTCACCCCAATTACTTTGGCCCCTGGCTTCGTTCATCGAAATGACGCGTTAACAATAAAAACATGGAAAACCGATTCACCAACCAGGTAGCTATAATAACAGGGGCAGGACAGGGCATAGGCTTTGAGATAGCCCGGCAGATCGCTGCGCAGGGCGGAGCTGTATTATTGAATGATCTCGATGCTGCACTGACTAACAGGGCAGCGCAGGTTATCAATGCTATGGGCGGCAAATGCCATGCTTTACCGGGCGATGCATCGGACATTAATTTTATCCAGCAAATGGTGGATGAGGCCGTCAAGAAATTCGGCTTTGTAACTATCGCAATCGCGAATGCGGGCATTACTTCTTATGGTGAATTTTTAGATTACCGGCCCGAAAATCTGCAAAGTGTTATTGACCTCAACCTGTTCGGCAGTTTCTTTTTGGCTCAGAAAGCCGCCCTGCAAATGAAAAAGCAGGGGAGCGGCGGCAGTGTTTTGCTGATGTCGTCAGTAACCGGTCACCAGGCGCATAAAAACCTTGCTGCTTATGGCATGACCAAAGCTGCGCTCGAAATGCTGGCCAAAAGTCTCGTACTTGAACTATCGCCACTGAATATATCTATCCACGCCGTTGCGCCGGGTGCGACACTCACTGAAAGGACTTTAGAAGACCAGGATTACGAATCCGTATGGTCGCGCATTACGCCGATGGGCCGTGCGGCTACCGTGGAGGATGTGGCTAATGCAGTTCTGTTCCTCGTTTCCATCGAATCAAGGCACATCACCGGGCAAACTTTGGTAGTCGATGGGGGATGGACGTCAACAAGTCCTTCACCCTACTAATTACTGCTCTAAGCAACCATTTCCGGTTCTGCACCCGTATCTACGATAGCTATTTGTTATCGTTTCGCTAATTGTTGAACCCTTGATACGGTTTTTATCAGGTATTGCCCATATACTGGATCAAAAGGAGCGGGTACGGTTATTCGCACTCACTTTCTGGGATATTGTCATCAGTGCACTCGATATTATCTTTCTGGGGCTAACCGTATTGGTTGTCGACTTTTATATCCGCAATTCAGGCCCGGCATATCTTTCCTTTTTGCCGCACCAGCTTACCAACCGCAATTCCATATTATTGATCGCCGTATTCTTTGTTCTTTTCAGTCTTAAGAATGTATTTGCCTATTATTTGTCGGCCCTGAAATACCGCTTCACTTATGAAGTAGCTTCACGGCTATCTAAACAGAATATCCGGCAATATCTCAAAGGCGGCTATATGCAATATGTCAATATCGATTCATCGATTCATATTCGCAAGATCAGTCAGCAACCCATCGAATTCAGCACTTATGTGTTAACTAATTTGCAGCAGATCATTTCGCAGGGCGTGTTGATATTGTTTACCGTTTGCGCTGTTTTGTTATATCACACAAAGCTTTTTGTGTTGTTGTTCCTGTTACTGATGCCGGCTGTGGCTTTTTTAGGCTGGTTGTTGAAAAAGAAACTGAAAACTATCCGCAACAATATCAAAAGAACAGGCGAGGATACTTTAAAAACACTGAACGAAGCCCTGGCCGGGTACATAGAAAGCAATATTTACGACAAGAATGATTTCTTCAGCAGCCGATACGAACAACAACAGGAACAGCTAAATCATAACATCCAAACACAGCAAGCTTTGCAGGGTTTACCGTCGCGGCTGATCGAGGTGTTTGCCATACTGGGCTTTTTTATACTGATCGTACTGAACAAAATGTCGGGCCAGAACGCTACTGTCGACCTGCTTACCATCGGTGTGTTTTTAGCGGCTGCTTATAAGATCATTCCCGGCATAGTCAAAATACTGAACAGCGCCGGACATATGAAAACTTATGAGTTTGTGCTAAATGACCTTTTAAGTAAGCGCGAAAAAGAAGAATTTTCTGCCATAGTCTCAGCAGAGCACATCCATTCCATACGGTTTGAAAAGATACACTTCAGGTATAATTCGCACCCTTTATTGAATGGTTTTACTTTTGAGATGCACCCTGGTGATTTTATCGGTATCTCCGCCGGTTCGGGCCGGGGTAAAACCACGCTTATCAATATCCTGCTGGGATTTATTAAACAGCAGGAGGGAGTGGTAAGCATCAATAACCGCATAACAAGTGCAGTAGAACGGAAAAGACACTGGGGCCGTATATCCTATATCAAACAGCAGCCTTTTTTTATTCACGATACCTTAAGCCGGAATATTACTTTGCAGGAAGGCAGTTATGACGAAGATAGGCTAAGCGAGGTGATCCATTTTTGCGGGTTGAGTTCGCTGAATGGTCATCATACTCAAAATAGCGATCAACTGATTACTGAGAACGGCAAAAACCTGAGCGGCGGCCAGCGGCAGCGGGTTATGCTGGCAAGGGCATTATATCATGGTTTCGACCTGTTGATATTGGATGAGCCCTTCAGCGAGCTCGATCAGCAATCAGAGAATATCCTGCTTGAGAAGCTGCAAATACTCGCTTCCGAAGGAAAAATGATCTTGTTTGTCACACATAACAGGCAAAGCTTGTCTTATTGCAACAAGCT